>MFIO01000022.1 GCA_001780775.1 Candidatus Giovannonibacteria bacterium RIFCSPLOWO2_12_FULL_43_11c
ATCCCAGGATAAACTCCCGATAAACAATTTAGTTGCCATTTATTAGCGAACTACCGAATAAAAAATAATTACTTGACTAGAGTTAATTATCTAGAATTGATTATAGCATCTACACTGCTATATTGCAATATCAAAGAAAGATTTGGCAAAAGAGGCGAGGGCATAAGTGACTGTGACCGCAATAGCGATTATTATTATGTTTGTCGCTATCCTTTTTCCGGCATCCATCCCGGAGAGAAAGGCGACTATGTAGGAAACCGCAATTATTATGATTCCCGCGACGATTATGGAATAGAGCGGGTTTGTCGCCCCGAAAATTACCGGGAGAATTGGGACAAGAGAACCTACGAAGTAAAATATTCCGACAACGGTAGCCGATCTAAGAGGACTGGCTCCCAGAACTTCCAATACTGTCTCTCCGAGAAATCTTTTTTTGCCAATCTCTGTATTTTCGACTTCTCTCTGCGAACTTTGCGCCGCGAAGGCGGAGGCGGCCATGGAAATTGATCCCGCGACTGCGACTGTGAGAGCTGCGATCAAGACCGAGGCATTATTGCTGAATGCCGCAAAAAATCCAGAAACGGCTCCGAGGATTTCAACGAGCCCGTCGTTAAACCCTAGAAATATGTCGCGCACACGTTCCGGATATATTTTCGTCCTTTTTGCCGAAGATACTATCTGATCCTCGTGCTCGAATTCATCCTGAAGGACATTTTTTATTTCCGCACCCAAAGGATCGTTTTTATATCTTTCCCAAGCGGCAAGATATTTTTTTATGCCGTGAATTTCGATCGCCTGCAAAATGAGATGGATTCCTGCACTTCCCGATATTCTTGCGATTAAAAGCAAAATAGATAATTTTATTTTTCGCCCAAGTCCCAGTTCGGCAGTAGGAATTTTGAAAAAACTCTGCCAAGCGGCAAGATGTCTCGTTTCAATAGGAATCAATTTGTTTAAAATCTCTTTCTCACCTGCGCCAGCGAAATCCAGCATTCTCTTGTATAAGGTAAGGTCAAAAAGCTCGTCTGAGACAAGCGTTTGGCCAAGTTTTTTGTCCAGATCAATCATTTTTTCGCCATCTCTATAATTTTTTCTACGACATCTGGGAGCTCGTGGGTTGCTTTTTCGTTTTCAATCGAACCGGAGAAATGCCCCATCTTATTTTTGATGATAATTTCCGCGCTGAGCTTTTCCTTGAATATTTCGGCGAATTTCAGGTCGACATGGGGATCGTTGTCGGAGAAAATCGCAGTGAATCCGTTTTTCACGCTCTTTTTTATTTTCTCGAAATCGAACGGCTTCTCGAAAAAAGTCTGGACCTCATCGTATCCAGGGTTTTCGGTAAACCCTGCGACAAATACAGCGCCGCCGATTTTCTCTGATTCATCGATATTTTCTAGATATCTTAAAATAGTTGCGCACCCGATCGAGTGCCCGATCAAATAAAAATTTTCGTTCGGGATGCCAATTTTCCGCTCCAAATGTGCGACCCAGGCGTTTCTATCTGGATTATTCGTATCCGGAAACGCCGGAATTTTAACTTCGAATCCCTTTTTCTCTAATTCTTCTTTAACCCAGGGATACCAGCAGTATTCAGGCGTTCCTTCCCAGCAGTGAACGATAATAGCGCGTTTCATAAAAGCGATTGAGGAAAAAATGGTTTAATATCTTCTGAGCGTAATAGGCGAACGTCATCCGCGGCTTTTGTGAGGCCAAAGGACTGTCCTTTGGCGATACCAACATATTGAACCTTTTTTCCAAAAGATTTTACTTCTTCGATGGCTGCCACAAGATCGGTATCGGAGCTAAGAAGATAGGCAATATCATAGGAATCTTCACGCGCAAAACGAATCATTTCTACCGCCAATCTTACATCCACGCCTTTTTCATGTATAGTTTTATCCGGGTGCTGAATAAGCTGTCCTAGCGTTATTTCGATTTTCTGATTCTGTAATTTTGCCAAAAGTTTTTGCTGGTCAGCATATAGTTTTTCTGATTTATCGTTATTCTTCTGCCGTCTTAATGCCCCAATATAGTAACGTATTTGAATTAGCTGATTTGGCTTTACCAGCCATCTGCTAAAGGGTTGATAGTCGAATTCAAGAAGGCTGAATTTACCATCGATTTCTTTTAATAGATCACGAAGGCGAAAATAGAAATTATTTCCATCAATAAATACTATTGCACGCATTAATTCAATGATAACGAAACTGCCGTCCCAACTAAAGTTGAGAAGGCAGTGAGATTAATATTCATATGTTAGCAGGCTAGTTATTTTTGTCAATCCCAAAAAGTGCACAATAATTACGCGCTTCATTTTTCTCCAAATAATTTAATAAATTTTTCTAACTCCGAGGAAGAGGGGCGCGCCCACATGTCGTGCTCGAATTGCATGCTTTTTTGGTATAATTCGTCTTCGTTTTCACGGGGGATTAGATGAATATGGACATGGTCAACTTTGACGTCCGATTGAGACAGAAATGGGCGGTAATTTTGGCGGATGTCGCATCCTTTCGCATAGCGCTCGATAATCTTTTTTTGATATTCGATTGCCGTGTCGAAAAGCCCTTTTCTCTCATCTGTATTAAGCTCCCAGATTTTCTCAACGTGCCGTTTTGGGATGACAAGCGTATGCCCGGGGAGGAGGCGCGGGTTTGAGAGCACAACCAGAATTCCTTCGCGATCTTCTATCACGCGTGTCTTTTCCTGATTGATATTACAAAACGGGCAGTTGATGATCATAACTTTTAAATTATAATAAACTATGGCGAAGATTACTATATTCGGACTTGCGGGGACGGGGACGACATCCGCGGGGAAAATGCTTGCCGAAAAGCTTGGATATCAATTTGTCTCCTCCGGGCATATGTTTCGGGAAATGGCCAAGGAAAACGGAATGAGCTTAAACGAATTTGAAGAGGCGACGAACAAGGATCCAAAATACGATAACGAATTAGATCAGTGGATAAAAAAATTCGGAGAAGAAAATAATAATTTTGTTGTCGAATCGCGATTGGCTTGGCACTTTATTCCAGACTCGATAAAAATAAAATTAATTTGCGATTTTGACGAGAGAATTAAGCGTGTCGCAGCGCGGGAAAAAATCTCTTTTGATGAAGCCATGGAGCATAACGAATTTCGAGATAAAAAGATTGCTGAACGATACGCAAAATATTACGGCATCAAAGATTTTGCGGATGATAAATTCGATTTGGTTATAGATACAACAACTACGTCCATTGAAGAAACGGCAGAGAAGATTGCTGCCATCTCAAAATCCAATCCGTCGGATAGATCAATTGAATAATGTTTAGCGTTAAATTATCGCGGATGGAATATCCGACGAAAATTTCCATGGCGATGATGAGCGCAATCGTCACCCAGACGGGAAGGCGGACGGCGAGGACGAATCCAAACACCATTGCCAAGACATCGAAGACGGAATTAATTACACTGTCGCCGTAATAATCGAGCGAGATGGTTACCTCGCGATAGCGGTTGATTACCATATCTGTATTTTCAAAAATTTCCCATGATACTTCGGCGATGATCGCAAGAAGTAGACCTAACCCAAATGGCAGATTAAACTTTTTTCTTAAAATCGAATATATCCAATAGAAGACAAAGCCATGGATTATGTGAGAGAAAGTATACCAATCCGAGATATGCTGGGAATTTTCGGAGCTATATGTCACTCCATGCCAGAGTTTTACATACCCGCATTTGCAAATCCAAATCTGTCCCATCGCATGCAAGATTACTGCAAAGGCGATCAAAATAAAAATGCTCGCGAAAATATATTTATATTTTTTCAGCATGTTGTTTTCTATAAACAAAGAAATATAGATAAAGAATTATTAATAAAGCGGCGTTCGGAATAAAAATCACATGGTCCGCCCAGGGGATTCCGTCGACATGCGCACTTGAGAAAGGCCAGAGAAACGGGGTCGGGAAAAACGCGTTCGAATGGGTTGGAATATCAAAAAGAATATGAAGCCCCCACGCGGACATTTCCCAAAAAGGTTTTCTCCAGCCCAGCCATATGATAAGAAATAACGCCGCGAAGATTATTAAACTATGAGTGAAACTGTATACGCTATGGACGTATTGAGGAATACCGTCCGGAACGGGCGGCTCAGTTGAAAATTTTGGGAATTCTGCGAAACCCAAAATCACGCTCGCGAAAAACGGGGCGAAGGCAAGAAAATCCGGAGCAATCCCGAAGAGAAAGGAAATCCAAAAACTTCTTTTGTTTTCCCTTCCAAACGCAACTCCTCCCCAAAGCCCGTGGGAAATTATGTCCATTTGCAAATTTTAGCACACCTAGAGGTTCTTTTTCGCTCGCGCCTTATCTTGTTCGGTCAAAAATTGTTTGCGGAGCCTGACGGATTTCGGGGTTATTTCAAGGTATTCATCGTCTGCCATAATTTCGAGCCCGCGCTCGATCGTAAGCTCGTACGGCGGGATCAAATCAATCGCTTCGTCGGATAATTTCGAGCGGGTGTTGGAAAGTTCTTTTCCTTTAGTCGGGTTTACATACATTTCTTCTCCCTTGGAAGTATTTCCGAGAACCATGCCGGCGTAAACTTCAACGACAGGGCCAACGTATAAGGTTCCCCGTTCTTGAAGTCCCCAGAGTGAGAAAGCGGATGTTTTTCCTTTGGCCATGGATATCATGGATCCCTGCGGACGCTTTCTTATTTCTCCTACATACGGCCTAAATCCTATGAAGCGCGAAGATAAAATTCCTTCGCCTTTCGTATCAATGACAAATTGCGATCTGTATCCTAGAAGACCCCTTGTCGGCCCCTCGAAAAAAAGGCGGATTGTCTCGGCGTGGTGCGCGATATTTTTTAAAGTAATTCCGCGCACTCCTAATTTTTCGATTATGGCGCCCTGAAATTCAGACGGAATATCAGCGATAATTTCCTCGAACGGTTCACTCCGTTTGCCATTCTTTTCCTCTCGGAAAATTACTTGCGGTTGGGAAACCTGTACTTCGTATCCAGCTCTTCGCATATTTTCAAGCAAGATCGCGATATGAAATTCTCCGCGCCCGAAAACTTTAAAACTATCAATCGCGGAAAAATCTATTTTAAGCCCGACGTTGACTTCGAGCTCTCTCTCTAAAAATTCTCGGATCTGCCGCGAGGTGACGAATTTTCCCTCTCTACCCGCGAAAGGCGAATTATTTACGAGAAAATTAAGGGATATGGTCGGCTCATCGACTTTGATTGCCGGCAACGGTTCAGTATTTTCATCTGTTGTTATCGTCTCTCCGATATCTATATCCGGAAGGCCCGCGATCATAACGATATCCCCCGCGACGGCTTCTTTTATCTCAACTTTATCAAGGCCATTGAAGGTATAAATTTTTGAAATTTTCCCTTTCCTTGTTTCCTTGTCGATATTTTTTATTAAAATATTTTCCTCGATGTGTAAAATTCCCTCGTATACTCTGCCGACTGCAAGTCTGCCTAAAAAATTATCATAGCCCAAATTAAACGGCTGGAAACGAAGTGGCTTCGCCGATTTTTCTTCGGAAGATGCGGCGGGAACATGTTTTAGTATGGCGTCCAAAAGGGGAGTCAATCCGCCAGTGGGCGGATCACCCAATTTCAATAGTGCGATGCCCGCGCGCCCGTTTGCGTAGACGACGGGAAAATTTGCCTGCTCGTCCGAGGCGCCAAGCTCCAAAAATAATTCCAAGACTTGCTCTTCGCATTTGTGCGGATCGGCCGCCTGCTTGTCTATTTTATTTATGACAACAATTGGTTTAATTCCCAGCTCCAAAGATTTTTTCAAAACGAATCTTGTCTGCGGCATCGGCCCTTCCTGCGCGTCCACGATAAGCAAAACGGAATCTATCGAGCGCAAAACTCGCTCAACTTCCGATCCGAAATCCGCGTGCCCGGGGGTATCGACGATATTTATTTTAGTATTTTTAAAATTTATCGAGGCATTTTTTGAGTAAATAGTAATTCCACGCTCAACTTCAAGCGTGTTTGAATCCATCGAAACTCCTTCTTTGATCGCCCCGCACTGGCGCATGATTGCGTCGGTCAAAGTCGTTTTCCCGTGGTCTACGTGCGCGATTATCGCTATATTTCTAATCTCTGTTGACATAGGTATCCGCATATAGTATACTAAAATCGCCTAAATGGGAAGACCTAAAGGCGACCCAACACGCGAGGGTTTAATTGTCGCGAGGTTCCTGCGTCCGCAGGGATCGACTAACGTACTTTAAAATTTCCGGTGTCCGCCGGAAGAAGGAGTAATCTATGTTAGCAGATCGATTTTTTGCCCCTGTGTTATTCACTGTCGAGGGTGATTCATGTAGGATCATTCTTGCTCTGAAGAGACTGAGCCATCGGCTGATATTCGTTGATTCAAATCTAACGACCAGCCTCAAGCGTAACGAGAGCAACGTTTCCCTGACTATTTCGATGAAAAAGGGGGAGAGAGGACTCCTCGCGTATGTGATTGAAACCGGAGACTACGGATGCGAATTCTTGACCGAAGTTTCCTTCACTGAAGGCAAGCCAAGAGTACATTTGGATGAGACTTTTTTCGCCCATCTACCGGATCGGTTTGGCGAAGTCGTTCATATGGGTGGAGTTGACGGATATTGCCTTCGAGTAAATGCTCACGTTGGTAATACCTTGAGAGAATACATAAACCAACGAGATGCAAAAGGAACTAAAGTTGTTATGACTCCCGGACTTCTCTGCAGCTTTCTTATGGGGGATTTCATCAAAACTGATGTGCTTGACTTTGCTGCCACCGAGCACGCCGCCGAGGAATCAGCCCGCGAGCAATTGGCAAAGCTCCAGAAAGAGATCGAAAGGAAAGACAGAGAGTATTGGGAGGATACCAAGGCACAGCAGGAAGAAATTAACCGACTCAAGGAAGATTTAGCCCGCTCTAACGACATCGATGAAACAAACAGAATGCAAAGAAATGCGTTTAAGGATGCTTTGGCGGCCGCTCGCACCTTGTTGAGGTGCTACCAAGATTGGAAATTCTGGGACCGACCAGACAGAAAAATCTGGAAAAAAATTCTCAAAGAGAAACTGGAGGTGCTTAAGAGGAGCTAAGAAAATAAAAACAAAACGACTCACCTTGTGTGCGATACAGGGTGGGCGTTTTTTTATTTTCGATACGATTTAATCTCGGGGGACGGTGGAGGAGGCGGAAGCGTTTCGGGCGGCGCCGATTGATTTAAGTCCCTGAACAATTTTCCGTGCGTCTTCTCTCGCGGCGCGAAGATCAGCCATGCCTTTTCTGATATTCTCTCTCGCGGCTTGCAGTGCGCCTCGGTTCGCCGCGGCTTTGGCAGTGTCGCCGTTATCTGGAGTCAATCCGCTAATTCCGTTCATAGCGCCGTCCGCTTTTGAGATTGCGTCGGCTATTTTGGCTTTATAGTCCGCGAGATATGATTCAAGCGAGGCAACATCTTTTCCTGAATTTTTTGCTTCGTTGATACGCGATTCCAGCTTCCCTCCAATAGTTGTCAAATTATCCGCGATCACTTTTATCCTGTCCGCGGCGACCAGTATCGCGCCTTGGGGCATAATGAGGGCAAAGATGCGATAAGATTCCATAATTGAGCGTTGGTCTATCTTTAGGGTTTCCAAATCGGTATCGGAGGCGATTTTCGCACGCAGACTCTCCAATTTAACTATTTCTGTAGTAACCATATTTGCGGTATTGCTTTTTTGCGCGTCCGAAACTCTTTTCATGCTTTGCACTCTCTCGGAGAGTTTATCCAGCGCTTTTATCCTCCGGTCGATTTCCTCGTTGGCTCTGGATTTAATCAGTTCTATGCGCTTGGCTTTTGCTTCTTCCAATTTTGCGGCTCTGTCTCCGGTGATTGAATCTGCTCCGCCTTGAGCGAAGACGGGCAATGCGGAACTCGAGAAAAGCACGATAGCCGCGAGAGAAGATAATATTTGTTTTTTAGATTTTGTCATAAATTTATTCCGCTGGCGGAACCGGCTTATCATTCAGACCTTGATCAATGCTCGCAGAATCGTTAGATAGCGTATTTAGCTGGATATCGATATTTGATAAATCTTTATCCAGAGCGGTATCAGACGTACCGGAATTCACGCTCGCCGCTTGGTTCTCAACAACAGGCGGCGCATTTGCGCCTTCTTCAAGATCAATATCCGAATAATTTTTATCTATATAAAACTTCCATCCCAGGCCAACGAGGATGATAACTACGAGCCCTATAATTATTGTTTTAAGTGTATTTGACATAGATTTATATTATATCAGAACTTCAATATCTCCCAAATTCCTGGATCTTCCCCGCCGTCAAGTTTGAAAATTGCCACTCCGCGCACACCGAGTTTTTTTGCGAGCGCTACTTTCTGTCTAATCGCTTCTGCATCAGACCACCATGCAATCCGGAAAGTGCCTGGATTTGGGATGGAGCCTGCTGTCGGCTGAGGAATATAAACGAAACTTATTTCCCCAGCACTGTTCCTTTGAGGAGAGATATTTAAATTTTTTGCCAAGTCGAGAGCATATTGAGGATTAAATGACCAAAGCCGTTCGTATTGGAATCCAATGTTAAGCGGCCGCACTTCATATTCATATCCATATGTCGGAATGCCAATCACCAGTTTTCGCAGCGGAATTGATTTTGCGGTGAGTTTGATGACTTTCTCGACCCATTTTACGTCCGAGACAGGAACATACAGACCTAGTGCCGCTTCATTCAGACGGATATCGATTGCTCCCTGGTCGTAGGTCATGATGCGCACCCGGTCGCAATATTTATTAATTTGGACAAAATCGTTGGCGTATTTAATGTCTTTCGGTATGGTGTCGTAGCGAGAAGAAAGTGGAGTGCGCGATTCAATTGTGCACATGACCCACTTCTTACCCATGCGCGAATATAGTCCTTTGAGAAAAGTTGAGAAATAATCTTTGGTCTCGGCTTTTTTGCCTTCAAAATCGATATCGATGCCGTCGTATTCTTTAGATTTCACTAAATTCGCGATTTGGTCTTCGAGCGCTCGGCGCTTAGGCCCATCTGAAAGAATTTGGTGCATAGCATCGCCGTCCGACCACATAACGGTAGGGATTACACGCACCTTTTTGGCTTTCGCTGCAAGAATGAAACTTTTCCACGGTTCCTCGTCGATATTGAGTACGATATCCGCCAGCGTCCCATCCGAGCGCACGCTCAATCCAAATGGGTTAACTTCCTTAAGCTCGCCCAAATGGGGGAGCGCGTCGGCCGTCGAAGACGCCGCGCGCCAATAGGGAAGCCAGCCGGAAACTTCAAGTTTCGCCGTCGCCGCACTTGCCGAATAAGGCAAAACTAATAAGAGCCCCAAGCTAGAAATTATTAGTAATCCGATTCGTTTCATATTTTTATGCCCTTATTAATTCCAATTTTTTCTTTCTCGGCCAGCTTTTTATCTCAAATTCGCGCCGGAGCGCTTTCCCTAATGTTCTGAAAGTCTCGTGATATTTGAGCTTCACTGGCCTTCTTATCTTAGTATAATGCGCGCCCGACTTAGTCACATTATGCTCTTTAAGACGCTTTTTGAGGTTATTTGTTGCACCGACGTATAAAGTCTTATCAGCGCATTCGAGTATATATGTGAAATAAGGCATTTTGGCTGGACATTTGGGGCGATGTCGGAACTCATATCACGTCAAAGAAAAATGACTCTTCAATGTTTGTCCTCGACGAGTAAGAATTAAAATAACGATGGCCGAATTCGCGATTGTTATCGCAACTGGGAAAAAAGCAGTGGTCAAACTGAATATCGTTAAAGCAAATAGACTGATTCCGTATTTCAAGACACTCATAAAGTAAAGAGTCGCGGTTTCTTCGTTTGGCCTAAGGAACGCCTTGCGAAAGGTTGGGGCAAACGCAAGCAAGTCTGCTATTGTGACAATCACTACTGCCGAGAACGGGTCGCTTGTCATTTTCCATAAAACAATTCCCATTAGAGCGCCGCAGAAACAAATCCAGTCAAATATGGTTATCTTCTTTTCACCCTGTCTGAAAGCAAAAATTGCGATGCCGAATGTTGCCACTGTAGTAATTGCTGTTACCCATGCGCCAGGTCCACCACCCGTAACTACTTGAGCGACAAAAGTAACTGCATTAAGAAGACCAAATCCAATCCATGTAAATGGATGTGGTTTTGTCGTTCCACGAAAGATATCGCGATAGTACGGAATATAACCGACAATGCCTATCGCAACTGCAATAAAACCCAGTATTGCATGTTGGTCAAAAACCATACTTAAAGCTTAGCATGCGGCCTACTACTCTCGAACTGTTAGGCTCGCTTGAACCCAGAGGACGCGCGGCTCAGAGCTGATAAATTCCCGACCACAGCTGGCCTCTGATGCCTAGTACCCACCTAGGTCAGACCGTTAAAGGGTTTTCTAGGTACTTTTAGTCTACCAAAATTAGGCTCTCTGGTCTGGGTCTCAGTAGACAAAGTAGACACTATAAAAAGGGGCGAAAAGTGTCTATAAAGATTAACTCAATAAAGCTTCGCACCACACGTATTCACTTAGGACTATTCGCACAATACCAGAAGCAGAAGAAAGATACCGATATCGATTGCTCTGAACCTCAATCCAAGGGGTGCCAGCAACATCTGCCGTCACTAACATCCTTTGCATCGCACGACTACCGACTTCGGGTAGAAAGTTAATCATGGGTATGCTCTCAAAATATCTTCTACTTGCATCATTAAACATTTCCATTCCACCGTATTTCAACTCTATAGAAGAGTCTGGCCATGGTTCGTTTTGATCGAAAAGCATATGACCGCGAACAAGTTTCGCTAATACTCTTTCGATACGATTTGCCTCAATGGAGAACAATGCTGTATTTGTGGATGAGGTTATCATAGCCTTCAGTCTTGCCAAAAGTTTAGGTCTTTGTGCTAAGATTATTTTTATCTTTTTACGTTCCAATATGGATTTTTCTACTCCTCCAACTCTCGCACATTCAATCAGACATGCAACATATTCTTCATCAAAAGAGTAACCATGATTGCATTTCTCGCATACCATTATGGTTGGTAAATTCTCCGGATACGGTTCGTCCAAAAATACTCGTGAGGGGATGTGTTCTCGGGTCTCTGTTGTTCCTCCGCAATAAACACAAAAAGCAAGTTGTCTTCGGTCTCCGAAGTTTGTGATCTGTTCCACAATATTAGTTGGAGAGAACTTCTAAAATCTCCTTTCGTAGAGTTCGGGTGGGTCTTTTAAGATCATGTTCCCAAACAACTAATGCTCTCCACCCTATGTCGTTAAGCTCTTTTAATTTTCCCCTGTCCCTTTTCTTGTTATTCTTAAATTTTTCTTTCCAAAAATCAGCATTTGTCTTAGGTGGTGGAAAGTTACAAATCGAACAACCGTGCCAATAACAGCCATTTATAAAAATGGCAACTTTCTTTGATGGAAAAGCTATGTCTGGTCGACCTGGAACTTTTTTCCAGTTTTTTCTATAACCCCTGATTCCCATCCTCCATAGTTGTTTCCTAAAGAAAACCTCTGGACCAGTGTCACTTGCCCGATTAGCACTCATGATACGAGAGGTGTTCTGGTTTTTAGGCTTTGGAGAACGGCTATCCCGCACATACATTTTTACTTTGTTCGGAACACCTTTCATCACATCATTTTTTCATTATGAAATAGCCTTCGACTCTTTTTAGCCATTCCTCGTTATTTATAATCAACTCATATGGGTTAGAAATCATGGTTGGGGAGTACTCAGAATCAGTCATCTTATCCCGATCAATCAGATATAGAAAATAGCTATCTCTTTTCAGGCGAGCAACATCCATTTCATTTCGCGACCAATGGAAACTGGGAACACCAGAAAATGATTTAACTTCTACAAATCGGTTTAGCTCCGTTGACTGTATATCAGCGTAAGAAACAATATCGTAGCCAGCACCGATATCATACGCAGAGACAATCTCAATGTTGCCGAGACCCGGGTGTGCTGCCAGTCTCTTTTTTTCATATACGAAAGCGAAGTTCTCTGCTTCTTCGCCATATATCTGTCTTTGCTCAAGTAATTTCTCTAGTTCTTCGATGCCGAGCTTTCTTCTTTGAATCTCTGGCCTTAACTCTTGATCAAATAGTTTTCTATATTTCGAGTTAATTATGTATTTCTTGATATTTTTATCGGGGTGAAGATATAAAAAGCCGAAATCGGTAAGGAGTTTACGGAAATTTGCAAAACGAAAAGGAAAAGATGCTCTGTCGATTTGAATCAGTTTATAGACAATATCGTACGAGATGTTCTTTGGAGAAAAGATCTCATAGAATATCTCATCCCTCTTTGCTGTTTCTAGGGCCATGTTGAGTAACTTATTTGCAAGGTACTTTTCATTCACTAATGAAGGCGCTAATGACGGATTGAGGGAGATAAATCCATTTTCATTAATAGTTACTGCGCCTATTACTTCAGCAAAAGACAAACAGCCGTCAAAGACGGACTGGTTATCAACTATCCTATTGTAGAAATAGCCCTTTACGTGATCTCTGGTCCACGCTTCTTGCGCATGATTAAGTTGATTGAACAGCTCGCAAAAGAACTTTGGAGTGCCAAGATTTTCATATTTATCAAGCTCTTTTAGCATAGTCATCAATGAGAGCCTTTATGAGATCTGTCTCATCAGAGTCGTTTAATCTTGCGAAAAGTGGTATTTCCTCATCGATGATTTTCTCCATGCGCTGGACTTTCTCAATCAATCTGTCGTGAATGACCTCATCTATAGAATCTTTGGAAAGTACATAATAATAATTAGTCTCTTGACCAGACAACAGACCGTATCTATGTATACGGTCTTTCGATTGTAGGAAATTGGAGCAGTTATAATCGCGCTCCATGTAAATTGCATTGTGGCAACCCTTATGTAGTGATATGGATTCAGAAACAGCAAAGGGGTTAGCAACAATCACATGAAACTCGCTGTTATTCGGATCGTTAAATTTTTCAATGACCAGTTCTCGCTCGGGTTGATCAACTTCTCCTATGAGCAGTTGGGTAGGGATTTTATTCTCTATAAGATATTTTTGAAGCTCTTTTGCATTCTGAATAAAGATAGACCAGATGATTGCCTTACCTTTATTGGGAAGTATTTTCCCCTCTAGAAGCCTTTTGATCTCGACGAATTTCTTTGGAGTCTCGATTTTGGGATAATTGTAAATCTTAGAAATGATGGTGGAATCGTCTTGAAACTCCTCTGGCATACGCCCACCAGTGAAGATTCTGTCTTCGTAGTCATCCTGATATAAAGTCTCTGATATTGGCTTGAGGAGTAGGGCTGGATTTGTTGCTGCCTGTCGTATACGAATCAATTTCGCCTTATTTAATACGTCTTTTGCAGCCGCGGCACTATTACCCTCGAACGATCGGATATATTTCGTCTCAATAAAGTTATAGATTTCCCGCTGATGAGAGTCCATATCCACCTCAAGTTGACTCTCGGTTACGGGAGGTAATTTCAAATCACCCTTCTTTATGCGAATGAAATAGGGAGAGACGTTCTCAATGAACTCTTTGATCCTATCGCTATCGGGAGAGGCATTCTTGGTCATTTCCACCAAATTGTCGTAATGAAATTGCAGTATTTCCTTATATCTATATGGATATAGGTACTGAAATAGGTTGAACAAATCTTCATAGCCATTCGGGACTGGTGTCCCTGTCAGAATAATCCTTGATCTTGCTTCTTTCGATATCTCGACCGCACTTTTACCCCAAACCCCTTCTGGGTTCTTTATGCGATGTGCCTCGTCCACAACCACCATGGTCTTATTCCTCTTCAAGAAAGAAACAATCTCATTCTGAAGACTATCAACTCCTCCATGATAGATAAGGGTCAGTTCCGCTGGATTACTGGAGAATAGATGTTGCTCTTTATGGCTACGAGGAATCTTGCTGTCTCCTGATAATCTTTGAGAATTAGGCCTTCTTCCGAAACATGCTTCGTATTCCTTCTCCCACGGCGCAAAAGACGAAAGTGGTCCTATCACCAAGATTCTGTCTACGTGCTTATGGTCGTCAGGCGGAAGATTTTTAAGGTAGGTATATGCACCATAGACGATTGAGGTCTTTCCAGCTCCGGGGACTGCAAAGTTGCAGGCATTCTGTGAAAATGCCATGTGAAATGCCGAGAGCAATTGGAGAGGATAAAGAGGCCGAACAAGCTCACCTTTGAGGATTTTTTGGAACTCGTCAAAGTTAGTAACAAGTTCCGGTTGATCACTAAATTTATCATTCCGGATATCTCGTGCCTTTTCCGAAAATTCTCTGAAAGTTCTTTGCTCACGATCGAAACTAGAGATATCCTCTTTGGTCTCATCCGAGAGATTTACACCAAACGAAAACTTTTCCATGAGTGCTAGCAACTCTTGGAGTATCTTTATTTTCGTCTTATCTTCGTAGGGAATAAGTATACGGTCCCCCTGAGGAGAATACCGCAACCTTCTTAATGAGAATAGGAGTCTCGTGTTCTTAAGCAGTGCTTGGACATCATCTCCCGATAGTATAAAGACATAATTCTCATTATCTGTATGAATCTTTATGGGTTGGCTCATGGTTATCTTTCATCATGATGCTTTGACATCTTTTTCCATCTGATAAGCCATTCTTGAGATATCCTTGAGTTTTGAAAGCATCGCCTCTTTATCAATTGATTTTGGATTCAGTTCCATGGTCTGAAGCAACTCAGATACAACCGACAAGGTATGTTCAGGCGACTTCTTTTTTAACATTCCCATTAACTTGCGTATCAATTCCTCAATTTGACCCACCACTTCTGGAGAAGAGAATGCTTTGTGTTTCTGGTCGATAGATTCAATTGCTTTACGGGCATTACTTACCAGCTCTAATGGGCGATCAGTAGCTTTTGCATAGCCAAGATCGGTTTCGTGCTCCTTAATATTTTCAGCTAAGGCATCGAGAACTTCGTCTCTGAATTTTGAGTCTCTGTCAGACAGGGTGGCTTCGATATTCTCAGAAGCATTATTGATTGGATACTCTGCATCAATTTTATCAATTGCAGGTGTGACACTGGAAAAATGTTGCTCAGAAAAACCCTGCCATATCTTTTTATCGCCAAAAAAGTGATTTTTCTTCTGCCCATCAGCAATGTTTCGAAATATCTTGCCATCATATGATTTTCCTATTTTTGCTCGCACATAGTCGAAGCAAATGTGTTTCAGATCATCAACATCCATCTGTTGGTATCCATCAAACCCTTTGTTGGACTCTCTGTCTGCAAAAGTATCGAGCCATTTCTTTATATACAGAAAGAGATCCTCTTTACCGTCATTGGGAGTATCGGCCATCGCATAGATTCCGTCATATTTCAGGTATTCCAGATACTCATCTATCACCTTTACTACATCCAACCAATCTTCGATTGTTGATTTTTCCTCCCCCATCCATTCGGCAATCTGCTTTATGGTTTCCTCATGCGAAGACTGCTCCGTGAGTTTTTTATAGATTTGTTTCGCTTTTAGATACTTTTCGATAGGGTTATATCCGAGCTTCTCATCCTCACCCATCTGATAGGTCGTTTCAAGTTTTTCAACCTCTATTGGATCGTCTTCTGAGGTAACAGGAAGAATGACCGCTTTAAAATGACGATACTTCGGTCTTATCTCGTTAAGGAGCATAAGTCTTCTGTTACCGTCAATTACAATTCCATCACGGGTTATAATCCCTATTTTTAATTGACCTTTATCTGATATATCTTTTTTAGTGATTTCATTCCTCGATTCCTTTGACTTCCAAAGGAGATTCTCAATAATCTTTTTTCCTTCCTCGGTTTCAGGATTGATATCTCGCCCCTGCTTTTCTAGAGTCTTTGTTCGACTTAAGATGCGCCCGTTGTACTTGTTGTAAATCAGGTACTCTAAAGGAATCTCATAGACATTCATAGATTCTAAACGTCCATGCCAAAGAATGTCCTGCTTTCCGTAGGGCTCTCTAGCTATAATTTCAGCTATCTTTTGTATCCGTGTTTCCCTGTTCATGTTTAGTTTACATACTCCTTATCTTTAAGTTATTTGTCAATTTTACGAAACGAGCCTGTTTATGGCATACATCGCCAAGACTTGTCTCGTGGGAATGCGTTCCTTCTCGGGTATCAAATTTGGAATCTGCATATATTCTTGCTCAGGTTCAAAGTTTTTGATGAAATCACTGATTTCGTTAATTACCCGACTCGGCTCGTATGGCAATTCAAGATTCTCCATCACATAGGCCTCCTGGAACTTGTGCCTATTATCTACAATATGTCCAAACCTTTTATCAAATTCCCAAACAAACTTTTTACCAACTGTTTTGTGTTGAGATTCAATTAACCTAGCGATGTTTTTAAACTGGCTTTTGGGAAGAACCTTTACAAGAAAGTCTTTCCCCGAACCCATGAAAACCGATGAGTACCACTCAAGAGACTT
>MFIO01000023.1 GCA_001780775.1 Candidatus Giovannonibacteria bacterium RIFCSPLOWO2_12_FULL_43_11c
TGACCCAATTACGACTTCATAACCAAATTCGAGCCAGCGGATAAATTCGTCAAGATGCGAAATATCCACCGAATTATCGGCGTCCATAAAAAGCCTGATTCTCCCCTGCGCTCTTCGCATACCCACGCGCACCGCAAATCCCTTCCCCCTGTTTTTCCCATTTTTTATCACAGAGAGGTTCTTTATTCTATGAGACAGCTTCGAGACCAGAGCAACGGTATTATCCGAAGATCCGTCGTCCACCACGATAATTTCATAATCATATCGTTTGAAGGAGAGATACTGATTTATTCTTGAAAGTGTATGGCCGATTCGCTCTTCCTCGTTATACGCCGGTATAACAACTGATAAAAACGGGTTTGTTCCTGATTTTTTTCTTTTTGTAGACTTTATATGCAGATTCATAATTAGCGTTCAAATTAACATAATTCTAGATTTTTGTCAACTTAAATTCGCGTGTAAACATTGGCTTTAAATTATAAGCTATTGTATTATTTATCAAGCATTCTATAGGAAAAGCTTTGAAATATGAGCCCGGAGTCAAAAGTTAAGCGCGAACTCGAAAATAAATCAGGAATTTCAATAATCTCCCTCATCGACGGGCTTATTGAGGAGGCACAAAATTCCCGCGCGTCTGATATCCATATCGATCCACGCGAGAAAGACGTCCGAGTGCGGCTCCGAATTGACGGCGTCCTAAAGGATGCTTATTCTCTTCCTAGAGAAATACATTCTGAAGTTATAACTCGCGTCAAAGTTTTGGCTGGCCTGCGAACTGACGAGCACCAAGCCGCGCAGGACGGAAGGTTTCGGACGATTTTCGAGGGTGCCAATCCGATTGATATTCGCGTATCCATTGCTCCGGCTTATTACGGAGAAAACTGCGTCTTAAGGCTTCTCTCGGAACACGCGGAAAAATTCACAATCGATACGATGGGTTTTTCCTCGGAAGATTTGACTAAAATAAAAAATGCGATCCAAAAACCATATGGAATGATCCTCGCCACCGGCCCAACGGGATCGGGAAAAACCACTACCTTATATACATTTTTAAAATTTCTGCACAAGCCGGAGATTTCCATAATTACAATTGAAGATCCAATTGAATATTCTATTGAGGGAGTAAACCAGATTCAGGTTAACCGCAAAACCGAGCTGACTTTCGCGAATGGGCTCCGCGCGATATTGCGACAGGATCCGGACATTATAATGGTCGGCGAAATACGCGATCGGGAAACCGCCGGGCTCGCGATAAACACCGCGCTTACGGGCCATCTTGTTCTCTCTACGCTTCACACAAACGACGCCGCGACTACGCTTCCCCGAATGCTCGATTTAGGGCTTGAGCCTTACCTTATAACCGCGACGGTTAATCTTGTGATAGCGCAAAGGCTCGTCAGAAAAATTTGCTCGTTCTGCAAGGAGGGGCGCGAGGCAACGGACGCGGCATTAAAAGAGCTTGCGAAAAGTTTTGGCGTCGCTCCCTTAACAAAGGGTGCCATGATATACAAAGGAAAAGGCTGTGAAGTATGCAACAACTCGGGCTACAGAGGAAGGCTTGGAATTTTTGAAGTAATCCTGGTCAACGACGCAATCCGGCAAGCGATGCTCGAACGCCGGTCCTCATCGGATATACGAAAAATCGCGAGGGGGGAAGGAATGAAAACAATGGTCGAAGACGGATTCAAAAAAGTCTTGGAGGGTGTGACAAGCATAGAAGAAATTTTGCGCGTAGTCCATGAATAATGGCTAAAAAAAGACTGCCGAAAATCAAAATTCCAAATTTAAACGAGGCATTCAGCGCGTCTCGCGACTTCGTGTTAACTTTTAACGCGCGCCTTTCCCTGCAGGATCAAGCGCTCTTCGCGCGCCGTCTTTCCATGCTTTCCAAAGCAGGCGTACCCATTCTTGAATCAATAAACATCATTCGGCGGCAGACCAAAGGCGCGACTCGTAAGATGTTCGATCATATCGCGCACGATGTCGCTTCCGGCCAATTTTTATCAAAAAGTCTTTCAAAATATTCGCGCGTCTTCGGAGATTTCGCGGTAAACATAATCAAAGTAGGCGAAACTTCCGGAACTCTTTCGGAGAATCTTCAATATCTCGCCGAGGAAATTGACAAAGGCAGGGAACTTAGGGGAAAAGTAATCAGCGCGTTAATTTATCCGATTATTATTCTCGTGAGCTCGCTTGGCATTTCTGGATTTTTAACTTTGTATCTTTTCCCGAAACTTATGCCGGTTTTCTTAAGTCTTCAAGTCGATCTTCCTGTATCTACCCGTTTTTTAATTTGGCTTTCGACTTTTCTCGTAAAATACGGTAGCTGGGTTTTACTCGCTCTTTTTCTGGCTTTTTTCGCGGCCGCAATCGGATTCGCATCGAGTAAGCGCTTTCGATTCCTTTTGGATTCCGTAATTTTGAGGATGCCTATCGCCGGGGAAGTTCTTAGGCATTATAATCTCTCAAATATATGCCGGACCCTTGGGCTTTTGCTTCGTGGACAAGTTCGCGTAATCGAGGCGATAAGCGTCGCGTCTGAAACATCCTCAAGTCCGCTCTATAAATCCGAACTCGCCGGACTAAGAGAAGCCATCACGAAAGGTTCTAACATTTCGACATATTTAGAAAAAAATCCGCATCTCTTTCCCAATATGCTTACGGAAATGGTCGCGATAGGAGAGAAAACTGGAAATCTTTCGGAAACCCTTTCCTATCTCGCGCAAATCTACGAGCAAGAGCTCGCGGAAAAAACCAAGCGCCTTTCTTCAGTGATCGAGCCCGCTATGATGATTGTCATGGGAGTTCTGGTTGGCTTTATCGCGATTTCCATAATTACCCCTATATATGAAGTCACCCAGCATCTCAATCCGCGGTAGCGGATTGACCCTGAGCGTAAGCGAAGGGTTTAGCATGATTGAAATAATCGTCGTTTTGTCGATTATCGGCATGATCGCCGCTTTTGGAATTATCGCGGGAATTGATACGTTTGCGCGCTATAATTTTCGCTCCCAGACGGATACGGCGGTTGCGCTTTTACAGAAAGCGCGCTCCGAGGCGATAAATAATATCGGTGGAAAGAAACACGGCGTATATTTCGCGGATACAAACAATTTAATTTTATTCCGCACGACGACAGACTATGCGGGACGCGAGGCCGGATACGATCTAAAAATAGATAAATCTAAGGCCGTAACATATACAAATGCTTGCGGAGGCGATCAAGTTGTCTTTATACAGCTTTCGGGGCAAACTTCGGCATGCGGAGTTACTCTTATTGAAGGGTCAAAAAGTATTACCATAACCATCAACAGTGAAGGGGGCATTAACTACTAATCAAAAGGGGTCGTTGTTAGTCGAGATACTGATCGCCGTTGTAATTTTGTCTTTGGGCATATCGGCGGCGATCCTACTTGTATTTGCGAATCAGACTTTGAGGGTTGATGCAAAAACGAATAATGAAGCCTTGCTAAGAGCGCAAAAAATGATTGAGGACGCGAGAGCAAACTCGCGCGGCAATTTCATCTCGGTAAATTCGATCGCAACGACAACCACTAGCATATACTCATCCTCTACTTTCGTAACTGATCATTCCCAATGCTTAAAAGAATTTGCGAGTTTCGTAAACTGGACAGGAGACGGAGCAAGACAACAAAAGATCCAGCTCAAAACTTATCTGGGAGATGTTTCCGGATCAATGGCTATGGGAGGAGATTGCAATATATTTGGTCCCGCCACTGAATGGAAAAATCCGAAACGGTTTGCTTCGGATACATTCAATCCCGGAAAACCAACGGCCATAGATGTCCTAAATAGAATTGCATATCTAGGAGAGGACAAAACTCCCTTTTTCATGACCGCCGACACGCACGGAGCAATTTTAGGCCAATCCGGAGGCCTATTTATTTCTTACACAAATGGTTTTACTGCCTTAAATAAGATAAATGATCTAGACAGCATCAAGTGGCAAGATCCAATTACTAACGCAACAAAGTATTATGTTTTTACAGCGATGAATACTAGCACAAACCAATTAAAAGTTATCGATGTAACTGACATTTATAATCCTGTAAATGTCGCGACGACTTCCCTTTCCAGTTGTGTGACGGGATCTTTTCCAGAGGGATGGAGGGTTCAATATTATGGTAAAAAATTATATTTCATAGCCAGAGAAACAGCTGGTCCTGAATTTCACATATTTGATGTGAGTATTCCCAGTAGCCCGGTTGAATACGGTTCTGGGTGCAAGGGATATTCTTTGAATTCAACTGTTGAAAATATGCAAATTCGCGACCAGGTCATCGGCGGTATATCAAAAAGATTTGCATATCTTGCTACGGACCAAAATAATAGGGAACTTCGTGTTCTTGATGTAACAAATCCGCTCGCTATAACGGAGGTGCCAGCGGCAAGCCAGGATTTGCCGGGCTCTCAAGACGGTCAAAGCGTATTCGTGATTGGAAACAAACTTTATTTTGGAAGGCAGTCCACTCCTAGCGGTCAGGATTTATATGTATACGATATCAGCAATCCTCCGGCAGGATTAACTTTACTAGGTTCTCAAGATATAAATGCGGGCGTTATTGATATTCGAGTCGCAGGAAGAACAATTTTTTTGATTACTTCAAAATCCAACAAGGAAGTGCAAATCTGGGATAATGAGAATTTATCTAATATAAAGCTGGTCAAAGAATACAATTTTACAAATATCGCGGATAAAGGAATGGATTATGAAGCCGATTTTTTATATGTAACGGGAGACGCCACTCCTAATTTTCAAATTCTGTATGACGCGCCGTAGAGGATTCACGCTTATCGAGATCATAATTTATCTGGCAATCTTGGCGGCTTTGATCGGCGGGGGCGTCGTTGCGGCTTTCTACATTATTGATTCGCAGGAAAAAAATAAGTTGGACATTAATATTGAATCAGAAGCGCACTTCCTCCTTAGAAAAATTGAATGGGCTATGACGGGGTCAGCGATCACTTTCCCCGCTTCCGGAGCATCTGGAGACCATCTTTCGGTAAATAAGGCTGGGGTTGGCGCGGTGACAATCGACATCGCAAGTCAGCGCGCGCGGATATCAATAAACGGGGCAATGCCAGTTGAAATTACAAACGATCGCGTGAAAATCCCAGCAATCGTTTTCGACCGCATTGCCCAAGTTGGAACCAAGCCCGAAGCAATACACGCGAGCACGACTATAAGCAACACGCTATATGAAACGACAAAATATTTACGAAAATAATCCCAAGTCCGGATTTGTTGCGCTGATAACTGTAATAGTTATCGTTTTAATTTTGATGGTTGTCGCGATTGCATTAAACCGAACTGGATTCCTGACGCGCGGAGAAATTTTGGATTCGGAATATAAAGACAGGAGCTCCGCTCTTGCGGAGGCGTGCGCTGATGCTGCGCTTTTGAAACTTGCGCAAAATTCTTCCTATGCGGGCAATGAGGCTAACATTTCCGTTGGCTCAGATAAATGCAACATCGGAGCTATCCAAAGTGACATGCCGACCCCGGGACAGAAAACCATAAATGTTAACGCAGTTTTTCCTGCATCAACCATCACGAATCAAAACGCAGTTACAAACCTACAAATTGTCGTCAATTCCGTGACGCTTTCCGTCATCTTTTGGAATGAAGTCCCGTAGTTGACGGGAAACAGATTTTGAAGTAATATCGCAATATCATTTTTATTGATATTTAAACGGTCGAAATTTATCAGAATAATTAAAAAAATATGAAAAACTTAAAATCTAACAAGGGATTCACGCTTATTGAAATCCTTATCGTCATCGGAATCATTGCGATCTTGGCGGCGATTGTCATTGTAGCCATTAACCCAGCGAAGCAATTTGCGCAGGCAAGGAACACGCAGAGAGAATCTGCGGTCAACACTGTCCTCAACGCAATAGGGCAACGTATAGCTGACAACAAAGGC
>MFIO01000024.1 GCA_001780775.1 Candidatus Giovannonibacteria bacterium RIFCSPLOWO2_12_FULL_43_11c
GGATATAGTCGGTCCCATGAACGATCTGGACCAGCCACCAAGGGGTTCCAAAAATAGAATTGTAAAGGCCGAGAGAAGAGCTCCCGCGATTACCGTCCTAAACACGCGCGATATCGACGTAAAAGAAGCGCTTCGCCAATCTGAAGCAATTACCGCAGAGATGGTTATAAAAGAAATAGAAAAAATTTTATGAATGAACTAACTATATGCACTGTTTCGTACGGGCACAAAAAACTTATCGAGGCGAATATAGATTTATTTAAGAAGTATAATAGCGAAGTTGACGTTTCCTGGATAATTGTTGAGAATGCTTCGCAGAATATGGATCGATTTGAAATCGGAAAATTTAGCAATGTTGATGTTTTGTCTGGTCTGGAGCGTCATGAAAGTAGAATAGCATCGGGGAGCTATCATCACGCGTCAGGGCTTAATATTGCCGTAAAAGAGGCCAAGACAAGATTTGTTTTAGTCCTAGACCCGGATTTTTTTATAATTAATAAGAATTGGGCGGCGGATGTGATCAATCACATGAAGGAAAATGATTTGGTTTTTTTTGGCGTCCCGTATAATCCAAAGAGATATTTAAAATATAGATATTTTCCCTGCATACATTGCCTTTTTATTGATACTGAAAAAATATCAAAGAATGAGATAAATTTCGCACCGCAATACGCAAAAGAGTTACATGGACAAAAAAACAAGAAAAAAACCAAAACCGGTTTTTTCTCGCTTCTCAAGAGCCACGCGAGGATAATTTTAAAGAGGAGTCAGGTTATAGGATCATCGAGAGATACTGGATATGCGTTGTACGAAAAATACGGGAAGAGTAATTCCGCGAAAAGCGAGTGCGTTGCACCAGTATTTAAGCTAAAAGCTTCAAAAATAAAACCAACTTATCTGGCAAGTATGCCGAATTTGCTTTTAGAGAAAATATTACCTGACCGGCTATGCTATATACCCAAAAACCCCGGCTATTATACGCAGAACGGCTTTAAAGAGCTCGATTATCCGGATTTTTATGGCAATGATTGGGATGAGTTCATTTGGAAAGGAAAACCTTTTGGTTTCCATGTGCAGGGAGCAAAAAAAGACGGTACTATAAGGAGCAATGATGAAGTAATCCCTACGTTGAAAAAACTGACGACAGAATTCGAAAAAATATGAAAACAATTTTTATCACAAGCTTTCATTCTCATATATCGAGAAATATTCTTCTCTCTGATTTTTTTGAAAAGTTGAAAGCAAAAAAAGACTTAAGGATAGTTCTGATAGTCCCGATTTTTAAAGCGGAATATTTTAAGAGCACATTTGGGGGCGAAAATGTATTTGTGGAAGGTGTTCCGCTATATCTGGCGTCAAAAACTTTCTTGGGGTTATTTTTTAAAAGATTGTCTCGGACATTTTTTGATACAGGCACGACTCGAGGCAAGAGAAAATATAAAGTTTACTGGGACAGAAAGTACTTCTATTTTATCGGCTCCAGTTTTGTTAGTTTCTTCGGGCGCTCATTTTTTATGCAAAATGTTGTACGCAAGCTCGATTACGTACTCTCTTCAAAAGGTTTTTTTTGGGATTTGTTAAAAAAATATTCCCCGAGCTTGATTTTCTCGACAGATATGCACAACGAAAACGATGTCGCGCTGATGCAGGATGCCAAGCGGGGTGGAATAAAAATAATGGGGATGTGGCGGTCATGGGACAATCCGACCCAGCAGATGCTAAGGGTCTTCCCCGATATATTAATATGCGGATCCGAAGAACTAAAAAAAGAAAGCATTATTTTACATAATTATCCCGAAGGCAAAATTATCGTAACTGGCCACCCGCACTATGATCGGTATTTGAAAGCACCACTAAGCTCAAAGGAAGAATTTTTTAGAAGATTCAACCTTGATCCCGCAAAGCCGTTTATTTTGTTTGCTCCTGGAGGAGATAAAATAATCCATGTTAATGATACCGATCCTTACATTTTGGAAATTCTTGAAACTCTCGGATATCAGGTTTTAGTCCGTTATCCGCCTGGAGAAGATATTAAATCTCTGGACGTGAGAAAATGGCCGGAGGGAATTGTTTTTGATAAGCCAGGGTACCGTTTCTCCGGGTGGCCTGATTTTGAAATTATGAAAAAAGATGACGAAAATTTAATCGACCAGATTCATTATTCCAGTTTAGTTATCACTGGGCCAACTTCTATTCCACTTGATGCGGCATTGATGGATAAGCCAGTTATAATCGCAGATATTTATCCGACGCAAGGGAATAAATACGACAAAGGATGGGGATTTTTACTGAACCATATTGCCAAGCTATTAAATACAAAAGGTACTTGGCATGCCGAGACGAGAGAGCAATTTATTGAAGCTGTCCAATCCTACCTTAAAGATCCAACGATTCATAAAGACGGCCGGGCAAGAATTAGAGAAATTTGGTTTACCCACGCGGATGGGAAGGCTTCGAATCGCCTTATTGATGCTATTTTTCGGGAAATCTTGTAGTATTTCTTTATACAAGTTAGCTATAGAAAAGAAGCTTATAAAACTTTCTGCCGCGTTTTAATGTTAGATATGGTATAGATGAAAAAAGAAAAGGTTATTTTTTTTACGCTTAATTCCAGCATTGTTTTTCGGAATCTTTTCTTTTTTCCCAACAGCGTTTTTGATCAACTCAAAAATTTAATCAAAGGAAGGAAAGACATAAAAGTTGTCCTTGTGATGGATGAGGGCGCCTATGATAAATATCACGAGCATTTTGTATCATTGGTAGGAGATAATTTTTCAATGGAGAGGATTATTTTTCCACTCAAAAAAACTTACTTGCAGAAGTGCTTTTATTTTTTTTACTCCTATTTAATCTATACAAAAACGACAGAGATGCTGGCAACCATGGGATTAAGGCCGGACGAGCCTCCGGCTGGTGGGAGAAGATACCTGTACCCGGTAAAAAAAATAATTGCGCTAACTTTTGGCAGATCTCATTTTTTTAAAACAAAAACAATCCCATTTTTATATAAATTATTTTTCAAAGAAAGGCCTTTTACTAAAGTTATTGATAAATATCATCCAGATCTTATTTTCACGCCGCACATCTATGGACAGTTTGACGTAAGATTTTTGGCAGAAGCGAAAAGAAGAAAAATAAAAACCGTGGGGATGGCTGCGGGATGGGACCATCTGGATAAATATTTTTTGCCGTTCCAGCCGCTGAAGCTTCTTGCACAGTCTAATCATATTTATGAAATGGCTTTAAAATATCAATGTTACAATCCAGAACAACTGGAAATTGTCGGCTATCCGCATCTCGATTTTGTTTCCGACCCTAAGTATGCTGTTTCGCGCGCGGAATTTCTAAAAAGTATGGATATGCCAATTAGTGCTAGATATATTTTATATATTTCTGGAAGCGCTTACTGTCCTGATGAGCCGGATGTTATCGAAACAGTGTTGAGATGGATCGACGAAGGAAAATTTGGCGAAGATATGCATTTAATCATTCGGCCTTATCTTGGGGGAAGAAGCACCGACCGAGATTTTGATAAGAAAAAATTTGAAGCATTTGAAGAACATCCTCGCGTTCGCTTCTGGAAGCGCGAAGCATGGGGGGACTTACCGAATAGCATAAATTTCATGAATATTATGCGCCATGCCAATGTAGTAATCTCGATTTTTACGACAGCAGTGCTCGAGGCTGCAGTTTTTGACGTCCCGCTCATAACGACTGTTTTTGACGGTTATAGCGTACGGCCGTACGACCGCTCGATTAAGAGATTTTTGATGTCCGAACATTTTCAAGACGTTCTAGAAACTAAAGCGATGAAAATTACAAATAGTTTTGATGAACTTTTTTCCGCAATTGATGAGTATTTGAAAAATCCAAAGCTAGATACGCAGAATCGGCAACTGTTGCGTGAAAAACTTCTCTATAAGCTTGACGGCAAGTCTTCCGAACGGATAGTGGAATATTTGTTAAAAAGCATATGAAATTTTGGAAGCGTTGGAAGTACGCATATTCGCTTTTTGATAAGCTTTTCGGAAAATACAAAAAGCAGATTATTTTATTGATTGCACTGGGGTTTCTCGGCGGCTTTTTGGAAAGCATTGGCATAGGAATATTAATACCGATTTTCGCGCTCGTAGTTAAGAGTAACGTAACTTCTGGGAATGACGCGATTTCGATCACGATTACTAAATGGTTTACGTATTTCCATTTTCCGCTGACGTTGTCCGTCTTGCTGACTGTAATCATATCGATCTTCGTTTTTAAATCTATAGTTTCTTTAATTTTCTCGTACGTAAATACAACAACCACATTGGGATTCGAAACCGATACGAGGAGTTCTTTATATAAAAAGGCTTTACTTACTTCTTGGCCTTATCTGCTAAAGCAAAAAATAGGGTATCTGGAAAATACGCTCATGAATGATCTCCGCAACGCCACAAAGCTACTGCAGGGATCAACTTCGATTATAGGCAATGCGGCCAGTCTGCTTGCGTATGCATTCATCGCCGTTAAAATGTCCAGATTTATTACCGCGATGACTCTATTAGTAGGAGTGATGCTTTTCTTCATCTTGCGTCCCCTAATGACGAAAACAAGACGAAATACAAGGCGTCAGACGGCGCTGAGCAAAATTGTCACTCATCACATAAATGAGCATATTATCGGGATAAAAACTATAAAAGCTTTTGGCTCGGAAGAAAAAGTCGCACAACGCTGTATAGAATTTTATAACGAAATAAAGAATGTGACGTTGCGCCTGGTAATGAATAAGAATCTTGCGGGAGCGATAATGTCCCCAGTAAGCCTGATTTTTATAGTCACGGTATTCGTCCTTTCATATTCGCGCCCAACTTTCGACTTGGCGGTTTTCATCGCCACTTTGTATCTTATTCAAAGAATTTTTGTCCAAATTAATAAAGCCCAAAAAACAATAGAATCAATTAATGATTTATATCCCTATTTATCCAATGTCGTTGAGCTGATTGATCAGACAGAGAAAAATCAAGAAAAAGTTGGGGGTTCGGCTAAGTTTCATTTTTCACGCGATTTGGAATTTAGAAATATAGGTTTTTCCTACAACGGCAAGGAACCGGTCGTATCTAAAATGAATTTCAAGGTTAAGAAGGGAGAGATGATAGGAATTATGGGATCCTCCGGTGCCGGCAAGACTACTATCGCGGATATATTTCTGCGTTTATTTGAACCACGGGAGGGAGAAATTTTGATGGACGGCGAAAATATAAAAGAAATAAGGATAGACGAGTGGCGCAGGAATATAGGATATGTGCCGCAGGATAGCTTTTTGTTGAACGACTCCATCAAAGCTAACATTAAGTTTTATGATGAAAATGTTTCCGAGGAAGATATAATAGAAGCGGCCAAATTTGCGAATATTTATGAATTTATTTCTGGCCTAGAGAAAGGATTTGATACGATAGTCGGAGAGAGGGGAGTTTTTCTTTCCGGAGGACAAAAACAGAGAATCGCTTTAGCCCGTGCGCTTGCGAAAAAACCCGCCATCTTGCTTTTAGATGAAGCTACGAGCGCTCTCGACAATGAATCCGAGGCCCTTATTCAAAAAGCGATAGAAAATCTTAAAGGGCAAACAACCATTTTGGTTATTGCGCATAGAATTTCGACGATAATGAAATCAGATAGATTAATTGTGCTTGAGGGAGGGCGGGTTTCCGAGGAAGGTGCTCCCGAGACCTTGCTACGAGATAAGAGTTCCTATTTTCACAAGATCAACGCCATTTAACATTTATGAAATGGGTTATATTAACGGCTTTCGTAATCGCTGTAATATTTGGGAGCCATCATTTTTTGATGCCCAAATTTATCCCTAATCTCGATTTTGTATATCGTCCGGTTGCTCCTAATTCAAATATAGATGAATACGGTTACTACGGCCCTCGCGCAAATTCTGCCAGCCACGGCGATTTAATCGTAAGCGACATTTATCTCTCCGAACATGAAGTCGACCCGGCCTTGTTGCCTATCTTAAATCCCTTGGTAATGGCCATCCTTGGCTTTATGTTTTACGATTTTATTCTTCCGCCTGTGGCATTTTTGTTGGTTTATTTTCTTTCGCTACGGCTGACATCTGCAAAGATCCCTTCTCTTCTTTTTGCGATTATTTTTATTTTCTCTCCACTTGTTGGAATCTCGATCCCCCCAACCAGCTTTTCGTCGCTTAAGTATCTTTCCGCGAGCATTGTTCCTTTTCTTGGAGCCAAAGGCCCTTTATTATTTTCAAGATTTGAATTTCCCGCAGTAACCTTCCCATTTTTTATTCTCGCCCTATATTTTCTTTGGAGAGCGCTCGAGGAAGGAAAGCGAAAATTTATACTGGCCGCAGGGGCAAGTTTCGGACTGCTTTTTTATACGTATCTTTATGATTGGGCGACTTTTCTTGTTTCTTTGGTCATTTTATTTTCACTGCTTTTATTAAATAGAAAAGTGGAGGCAAAAACCGTTGCTTTAATTCTTGCAATTGGATTCTTGGTTTCTATTCCATACTGGCTAAATTTTTTCGCACTTCACTCTCTTGCCCATTACGCGGATATTGCGAACCGAATCGGCATTGAAATTTCACATTCCTTCCGCTGGGGGTCCGTATGGAAAAGCTATCTCAGGGACGTTATTTTAACTTCTATCCTTTTTTTAATTTTGGGAAAGAAAAATTTTACTCTATTCGCTTATCTTGCCTCGTTTCTCCTCTCGTATTTTATTGTTGTAAATGCTCAAGTTATTCTCGGGTTTAACCCACAGCCCGACCATTGGTATCGGGTTCAACTTTTCCCTGTCGCTTTAAGTCTATTGATTATCGCTGTGCATCTTATAAAAATAAAATTGCCGAAAGGATATGCGGCGGCATTCATAATATTTTTCTTGGCCGGGCATGGATATATGCAATACGCTTTCAGCAGAGACAATCCGTACAAGATAGAGAAAAGTTACGCTGAAAGTTACGCATGGCTTAACAAGAATACTGATTCCGGATCCGTAGTGGCCTCAATATCGCCCGATACAATCACAAATATCGCGCTCTACACGCATAATAAATCGCTTCTGCCGAATGGCGGGAATACAACGGCTTCAAACAACGAGATCTGGGTGAGATATATGTATGTTTCTAAATTATTCGGATTTAGCGAAAAGGATTTCACGGAATTCATTGAGAGCAATAGGAATTACGTATTCCAAGATTATTTCACGGAGAAATCCCATGATTCTTCATTCCGCGCAAAAAGTGACGAAATGCCCCAGGAATTGCTTAAAGCAAGAAAGGAAGAATACGACACCCTTCTACAAACTGCCGGATCCGCGCCATTCAGGGTCGATTACCTATACTTCGGCCCACGGGAGAAAGAATTAAGCGGTATTAATCCGGCGGCGATTTATAGGAAAGTCTATGATAAAGATGATATTCAGATTTACGAAATTGGAAAATAGTAACGTACAGGATCAATGCTGGAATTTATATTATACTAAGCTGATATCATGACTTTATCCATAATTATTCCTCTTTTTAACGAGGAGTCTAGATTTTCAAAGACAGCCAATTATATGGAGGAATTTTTGATCAATCAGAAATTGTTTGAGAAGATAGATTTGATTTTTGTAAATGATGGGAGTACGGATAAAACTCTCGAGAATATTAAAAATTTTTCCATGCGGCACAACGCAGCAGTTTTGAGCTACGAAAAAAATAGAGGAAAGGGATACGCCGTTCGCGCCGGAATGTCCACCGCCAAAGGGGATTATGCGCTATTTATGGATGCAGATATGTCTACGGAGCCGCGGGAAATTGAGAAGTTTTTGGGAGCGATGCAAGGGGGTACCCCAGTTATTATAGGATCCCGACGCTCAAAAGGGAGCAACGTACTAGTTTCTCAGCCGTTATACCGTACTATAATGGGCATGGTTTTTACAGCGTTCGCGAACATAATGATGGGCATGCGGATTCCGGATTTCACTTGCGGATTTAAATGTTTTTCGCGCCGGGCCAGGGAGGAAATTTTTCCCAGGAGCTTGATAGATAGATGGAGCTTCGATACCGAGATATTATTTCTCGCGAAATTAAAAGGATTTGAAATAGCCGCAGTCCCGGTTACTTGGCAGAACGACGCGGTTACGACCGTGCGGTTAGGGCGGGATACAATCGGATCCCTTTTTGATTTAATAAGAATTCGCTGGCACTATGCCCTCGGCCGGTATAAAAAAAGAAAATTATAGCATGGAAAGAGCTCAGTACATAGAAATTTATAACATAGAAAAATACCATTGGTGGTTTCGAGGACGCCGAAAAATTATCTCTGAATGTTTGAAATTATTTTGTCCAGAAAAAGTTGAAAAGGCCTTGGACATCGGCTGTGGTACTGGATTTAATGCTACTCTTCTTGGCAATTTTGCAAAAAACGTTTTTGGGCTGGACTCTTCCGATATCGCAATTGATCTTGCTAATAAACTGAATCCGAACTTCACGCTAATTTTGGGCGAATTTCCGCGAATTGAACTACGCGAAAAGTATGATATTATTGCTATGCTTGATGTATTAGAGCATCTCGAAGACGATAGCGCCGCTTTGAAAAAGATAGAAGAGCAACTTAAACCAGGCGGGTTGGCTCTTATAACTGTGCCGGCATTTTCTTTTTTATGGACCGAGCACGATAATCTTTTACATCACAAACGCCGGTATACCAAAGCAGGTTTGCGTGCCAGGATACTTTTTGACACAAATTTAATTATAAAAAAATTGAGTTATTTTAATTTGCTTATGTTTCCAGTAATATTTGTTTTCAGGTTTTTAAGGAAAATATTTAATTTTAACGAAGGAGAGTCAGATTTTTTTATATTGCCAAGGATACTGAATAATTCTCTCGAGAAAATTTTTTCTTTGGAGGCAAATATCCTTCGATGGATAGATCTCCCCTTTGGAGTTTCAATAATTTGCGTGTTGCAAAAAACACCTAGCAAATAGTTTATGAAATCTTTCTTAGGACAAATTAAAAATAAGAAGTCAATTCTGATTATGTTAACGGTGATATATATGTCGTCACTTTTTATTTATGCGATTATTTTAGTGCCGAGACCGTATTATATACAATCAACCGATATAGAAAATAATTACTATTACGACGCGCGACTCATTTATAATGGCCTTCCGACGAGGACAGTAACGCATCCAGCAACCCCACTATTTTATATTTATTCCAAGGTGTTCAATTTTACGGGTGACAATATTTCATCTACGCAGAAATTTTTAAGGATTATATATTTTTCTCAAACTATTTTGAATATCCTCGCCTTAATTATTTTTATTCGGTTTTTGCCAGAAGAGCAAAACCCGCTAGTAAAATTCTTCATGCTGGCGATTATAGCGGCCTCGCCTTCATTTTTAACTTATCAGGATTACATTGGGGCTGATGCGACTATGATTATTTTTAGCGTGCCGATCTTGCTTGCGGTTTGGGCGTTAATAAATAAAGAAACCAAAAGTGCGCGACTATTAATCCTCATTGGGATCTACCTAGGCTTTTTATTTGCAGTAAAATTCTCTTTTGTTTTATTGATCGTTCCGGTCTATATTTCTCTCTTAATCTCCTCTTATTTATGGCAAGACTGGAGGGCACTTAAGACACTGCTAATTCTCCCTATCATATCTGTTTTCTCGTTTTTAATTTTTATTTCCCGCGTTGTTTACCGCCTCCCAGCCATAATTAATCAAACTATTCTACATGATATGACAGATGGCAATGGCGTTGCCTGGGTCTTTGGAAGATTGCTTGCCAATGTAGAATATCTGATGTTAAATCGCCCAATTTTTTCGTTGACAATTTTATTCGTTCTTTTTTCTTTTCTTTCGTTGCTCACTTCCTATTTTTATAATTTACTCCGGGGAAAAATATATTTTTCTGACGAGGACAGAAGCATCATTCCTCAATCAATATTAGGCATTTTTGGGATTATTATTTTGATATATACACTAGCCGTGTTAGGAGATGTTCCCGGGAACTCAGCGAGAGGGGAAGAACTCGGAGTTACGCTTAGGAATATGGCGCTAGCTCTAATTCTTTTTCCCTTTATGGTATTGGCGGCGATTCAGCTGGCCAAAAGGATTGGATTGAATTTAAGTAAAAATATTTATTTGGCGTTATTCGCGTTATCTTTATTGTTGGTATCCGAATCTGTAATTAAACATGTTTCGTACCGCAATCACTTGATAAAATTTAGTTCGGAGCGCATTAAAAAAACGGAAGAGAAATTGCTTGAGTTCATTCCCAAAGGAGCGAAGTTTGCGATTTGGGGAAGCGGGTCGTATGCCTTCGGTCCGGCCATGTTTCATTATTGGGGGAATCATCGATATGGATGGAATTCGTTTGATGAAGAATTGCGCAAAATTTTTGATCCGGTCGGATTTTTCCAATATCGCGTTGCGGGCCAACTGGTTGGACAAAATAGACTGGATACCATCAATAGAAATTATGCCTTGCCGCCCATACTCCAAAGATATCCAATTTTAGCAAAAATATATTTAAGTTGGAGGAGAAAATTTCCGCCTCCGAAGGAGACGGATAATATTTTAACCGGGGAGGGTTTTGGAGAAAATCCTAAAATAGTTATGTTCCCGGAGGTTGAAAGGGAACTTCCTCACAAAGACGATGAGAAATTAATTGAACTTCTAGAATACCGACTCGGATATAAATTTACGAAAAGAATTGAGAATATAGAAGGACGTGATTGGACGATATTTATTTCCGAAGATTAGAAACAATTTTTTCTATGAATTCTTTGACTATAGCGCTCTCTCGCGCCATATCCTTCTTTTCTTTTGAACCCTGCATATGGAATGCGTAAGGCCTGCCCCTGTAAAAATATTCTTCCCATTTGTATAAATTCCTGAAGTCCGGCAAACCATATTTTAAAAATCCTTCGGTAACAAAATAATCTTTTTTATGCGGAATAAATGAAAAACTGTCCGGTAAAATTTTATCGAGAGAACTCATTTTCCCGGTAAATACCGGCTGAATGCATTCGCTTGCGCGTGTTTTATGATACTGTTCAAAAATCTTTGATCCCGTATCCCTTCTTGTATTGATATTGGCTCGTCTGCCGATAATTTTTTTTGCGACCCGATGGAGAAAATCTGCTCTTATGTAGTTTGGGTTAAAATCTAAGGTTGATTTGTCCATGCGCGAGAGGTCCATAGCCATAAACGCGACATGGGGAAAGTATCTATACATATTGTATCGCCTTGGATCGTACGGAGCGCCGAAAAACGATAATTTTTTTGCTTCCATTGTATCCACAAGCTCGGATATCCAGTTTGGGCGGATTATGAAAAAATCAGGCTCGGTGCATATGACAAAACGTGTATCGACATTTTTCAGGAGAATTTGAAGTCCACCCGCGTGGTTGAAGCTGCCACGGAAAAAAGAGACGACGTCTTCTCTCCACCCGGCAACTCCAGGGAGAACTTTCGCATTTGCGTCCGAAAATTGAACAGGATTGATTTTAGTTTTTTCCTTGCTGTTTTCTGCAAAAAGCCATTTATGACCGCTCCCAGGATTTAATCTATCCGTCAGTGATTTATTCAATTCCTGGAGCATCCGCGTTTCCGGGGAATAGTATACGGACATTATTGTAACGCCATCCATCTTTTTATAGTCCATGTACGCATTTTACCCGAAACCATAATCCCGGCCAACTTTTTTGAGAGTTAAAAAATATAAAATTAAATAGGGCAATCCATTTCTGGATCGCCCTATCTTGTTTCAAGGTTCAAACTACTTCTTAGTTAATAAAATCAATTAAGGGCACTTGCCGCCGTTTAAGACGATTTGTGCGCCAACCAAGTTTGATTCGCGCATCGAAATGAGCCACAATGCGACAGCCCCAACTTCTTCTGGGGTAGTTAATTTTCCAGTCGGAGTATTGTCGATGTGCGCTTGTCGGCTCGCAGGATTCGTTTGAAGCATCTCCGTATCGACCGCTCCGCAGACAATCGTATTTATGTGCAGGAGCTTTTCTCGGGCATACTCGGCCGCTAACAATTCACACATGCGGTGCAGTCCAGCTTTAGATGCTGGGTACAACGGCATGCTCGCAGGTCGACCTGGCAATCCATTGACTGCCCCGATGTTAACCACAGCCCCCGTGCCTGTCGCACCGATGTTTATCGCTATATAGCGGCGATACTCGGCAAATTCTTGTATGAGCTTGTACGGCGCGACAAGATTGGTCGAAAGCATCTCGATGAAGTCCTTAGCGTCTGAGCTTCTTGGATATATGCCCGCGTTGTTGACCAGGGCGATTGCCTCATCATTTTTTGGAAAGATTGCCAAATCTTGGAACAGGCGGCCGGTATCTTGCGGATTGGTCACGTCGCATTTGCGAATACGTATCCGTTCGAATCCGTATTCGTTGCCGAATTTAAGTGCCTCATCTTCTCGCTCTTTGAAAATCGCGAGCACGCCATAGCCATGTTCAATGAGTTTTTCTGAAATACCCTTGCCGATACCTCGTGTGCCCCCGGTAACAATTACCCACTTCATAATTTATCCTCCTTCAGTTAAAGATTTATTCCCACGCACTATATATGATTTCAGACGTTTTGTAAAGGGATCGTGAGACGCGGGAAATCACGGACTTCACAAGAAAATCAAGTTATGGCAATATGGTTTAAGAATGAAAATTTTTATCACTGGAGGTACGGGGTTTGTGGGCAGGCCCGTAGTACGGCAATTGCTTAAAACTAAATATAACCTGCTTATTTTGAGTAGAAATCCCAAAAATGCCGCTAAATTATTTCCTAGATCTGGCCGCTTAAAATTTTTGAGGGGTGATATTTTTAACGTTAAAATTTGGTCTAGCCGTCTAAAAAAGTTTAGACCTGATGTTGCGATTCATATGGCTTGGGAAGGGATACCAGATTATGGACCAAAGATTAGCGCAAAAAATCTTAACGGAAGCATAGAGGTTTTGCGGGCTCTGGGTGAGAGCGGGTGCAAGAAAATTATTGCGACGGGTAGCTCCTGGGAATATGGCGCAGCTTCTGCTAAAAAATTTAGGGAAGATTCCGCGCCCAAACCCCTCAACGCATTTTCTGGCGCAAAGACTAAGCTTCATTTTGTCGGAAAGGAAATTGCGAAACGCTACGGCGCGAAATTTATCTGGGCCAGATTATTTTTTGTCTACGGGCCCAGCCAGAAATCGTCCTCGCTTATTCCATCTTTAATTTCTATGAAAAAGAACGGCATTAGTTTGAGACTTAATAATCCTTATGGGGGAAACGATTTTATACATGTTGAAGATGCTGCAAGAGCGGTAGTAAAAATTGCTCGGGTAGGTTTAAAAAATTCTTACACCGTCTATAATGTTGGTACAGGGATCATGACTTCAAACGCCCGTGTGGCCAACTTGGTTTTTGGGAAAAAACTGTTACCCGAACCGAAGAAGCCGATTGGTTTTTGGGCGGATATCTCTAAAATAAAAAAAGAGATTGGCTGGAAGCCAAAAACTGGGATTGAGGCCGGAATTAAAGATATGCTTTCAAAACGATGAAAAGAGTTATAGTTACCGGTTCCTTGGGGTATTTAGGAAGCGCTTTAACCGATTTTCTCCAAAAAAGCGGTTTTAATTGCATTGGTTACGATACTGGGTTTTTTGAGAAGTGTATATTATACGAGCCGCCATCTGTAACAACGGTTTTGCGTGACGTGCGAGACATTACCGATAAAGACCTTGCCGGCGCATATGCCGTTGTACACCTCGCCGGAATATCCAATGATCCGGTCGGCAATCTAAAAGCGGAAAATGTCTACGACCCTACGCGGGCTTATAGTTTAGAAATTGCAAAAATGTGCAAAAAATTAGGAGTGAAATTTATTTTTGCCTCTAGTTGTTCGGTTTACGGAAAAGGAGGGGAAGAATTATTTACAGAAGAATCTCCGCTTTATCCGCAAACTCCCTACTCTTTCAATAAAGTCCAGATTGAAAATGATTTACGAGCTTTAAGCGATAAGAATTTTTCGCCGATTGCTTTAAGATTTGCTACGGTTTTTGGTCTATCCACGAGGATTCGCCTTGATGTTGTTGTGAATATGTTTGCAGGGATGGCGTTCACCAGCAAAAAAATAGTATTGAACTCTGATGGCACGCCATGGCGCCCAAACGTCCACATTTTGGACGTTTGCGAAGCGGTTAGGCAGGCACTTGGTTATAATTGGGATGGTGGTGAGCTTTTAATTCTAAACGTCGGCAACGAATCAAATAATTTCCGGGTTATTGATTTGGCAAAGATAGTGCAGGGCGCGGTACCTGGTTGCGAGCTGAATTTTCTGGCGAAAAATACGGATTTGGACAAAGAAGGCCTTATTCGCACAAAGTCCCACGAAGGAACGGATACGCGAAGTTACAAAGTTTCTTTCGAGAAAACCAGGAAAACTTTTCCTGGTTTCAGAGCAGAGCGCTCTGTCGAGGCCGGCGTGCATGAAATAGTTGCCAAATTCTCGGAGCTCAATTTCAACGAAAAAGATTTCAAAAATAGAAAATTTTATCGCCTACAAACGCTTGAAGATTTTTTTACCGGCGGACGCGTTACGGACGAATTGCGCTGGCGATAAGTTCTTTTTTAAGAGAGGCCAGATATGCACTGGCATCGGGCGTATTTTCTTCTGGCGCCCATTTGGCGAATTCTTTCCATGTCTTTGGATTGTAAACACCCATCATCGTTTCATAAGTTACCACGCCATCCGAAAGCGCTACGTATGTGTGCCAAGCGAATGCAGGAATTTTTATATGCTCCTCGCCGCCTTTTTCAAGCGTCGATGATTCAGTTATTGAGCCTTTATCGTCAAAAAATATGACGGCTAATTTCCCGGCCACAATTGAGATATCTTCAATCTTGCCACCGGGATGGAAGTGCGGCTGCATGTAAGAATCGGTCATAATAAAATTAAAGACCCGATTGAACTCATCTCCCGGTTTATGCAAGATTTTTGGAAAGCGTTGCCGCTCCGAATTTTTTGCGCGGAGTAGAAATTCGTCTATTTCCTCATTTGGCAAGCTTGGGATTTTCATATCGTGTAATATTATCATATATTCGATAGCCGTTCTCTAATCAATACCTTCTGACCACTTCAATGGGTGTTTGATAATTAATTCCCATATGCGGACGCTCGAAATTGTAG
>MFIO01000025.1 GCA_001780775.1 Candidatus Giovannonibacteria bacterium RIFCSPLOWO2_12_FULL_43_11c
AATTGAATGAACGGGACAAAAGAAAAAATTTATATGTGTTCTTTTTCTATAAATTGTTAAGGTCCTCTCAAAAATATACCCGCGACTGTCCGTTTAAACGAAGAGTCGCGGGAATACTAAGCTTTCAAGGTTTTATTGCTCTATTTTCATATCACTATCCATTATAGGCACTTAAAAATACTTGTCAAATCCCTTATTTTCTATGCATGTCCCGCCATTGCTTGACCTTTTTGTGATCTCCGGAGAGCAAAACTTTCGGAACCATATATTTTTTGCCGTGCCATTTCAAAACCTCCGGACGCGTATAATGCGGGTATTCTAGCTCCATTCTAGAAGCCGAGCTTCCAAGTGGAAGCTCGGCTTCTAAGTTCTTCCTGAAAAACGATTCGTCTTCGAGCGATGACCAATTGATTACATCCGGGATCAATCTTACCAACGCCGAAACGACAACCATCGCGGCGACATCCCCGTCAGTCGTGATATACGGACCGATTGAAATTTCTTCGGCGCCTAAAATTTTTGAAACGCGCTCGTCGATCCCCTCATATCTCCCAGTTACAAATATAAAATTTTTATATTTTTTAGACCAGTCATACGCCATCTTCTGATTAAACTGTCTCCCCTTCGCAGAAAAAATGACAACCTTTGTCTGTTTGTTGAACATTCGATGTTCAACATTTTTGACTGCTTTAAGAATCGGCTCGGCCATTAAAACCATCCCCGCTCCCCCGCCAAACGGCCGATCGTCTACTTTGTGATGTTTTTTGTCCGGCGAAAAATCGCGCAGATTGTGAATTTTAATTTCTGCTTTTTTCTTCAAAACCGCTCGCTTAATAATCGACTCCGAAAAATACGAGTCAAAAATCTTTGGGAATATAGTGATGATGTCGAATCTGGTCTTTGACATAGGAAATATTATACGGTAAAGTGTGGCCAAAAGAAAGGAGATTTGTACATGAAAAATCTGGAAAATTTCTTTATCGTTGTAATTGCGATGTCGTTTTTTCTCGCGGATAACGCCTACATTGATTACATATCCGGTGTCGCCGCACCCATATTTTACTTCTATTTGCGGCCGGGATTATTTGCGGGTCTCGGCATTATACTGGTTGCAGTCGCCGCCAAATCTTTAATACGTAGAGATGCGATCATTCGTGAACCGCCAACAATTGAAGACCAATCCTTCGAACTTGGCGATACAACTGACATGGAACGAGTAATCGCAGCCAAAAAACAAAAGCCCCTTGGATAAAACCTCGGGGCTTCTGTCTTTTTTGAAACTAATTTAAATTACAGTTTCAGATCTTCCATGACCTGATCCATGCTGGAAGATTTTCTGGGCGGCCTTGGGGCACCGCCTTCCGGCTCTTCGATCTTCAAGTTCACGCGCGCGTGATTTTTCATCCCAACTACGCGGAGCAAAGTTCGAATAGCTTTCGCGGTATTTCCGCTCCGTCCGATTATTTTTCCCATGTCAGCGGGGTTCAGCTTTAAAGTAAGCAAAACTCCCATCTCGTCGACAGTTCTGCCGACTTTGACTTCAGACGGATTATCAACCAGAGATTTCACTACAAACTCCAGAAATTCCTGGTCTCCGAATTTTTCTGCCATTTTAGTTTATTGAATGCTGTTAATCTGTCGACCTGCGCTCAATTATAGCATACCTATGCCGGCGCTGCAACTCCGACGTTTTGAGTTGGAGCTCCCTTCAGCTTCTTAGAAACATCTATTTTTTTGCCCACTATAATGCCGTGCTTTATCAAAAGATTATGCATCGTGTCCGTTGCTTTAGCACCCTTCGAGATCCGGTATAAAATCCGCTCTTTATTTAGCTGAATTTTATCTTTGTGCCTTGCATCGTAACTGCCGACAATCTCGATAAATTTCCCGCTTTTGGTCGAATTGTGGGAATCAGTAATAACCACCCGGAAACTGGGGTCATTCCTCCTCCCTACTCTCTGCAACCGGATCATTAACATGGACTTTAATATACAAAATCTATTTTATAAAGTCAAAAATAAAAAAGGAGGTGGAGAAGCGAGTTAAGCCCACTTCCCCACCTGTTAAGGGAGGCGAAAGACCATGGAACCCATGCGCCTTGCACGCGCTATCTCAAGTTCTCGGGTACGGAGGCCGTCCCACAGCTCACCCTGTTTCAACACCCCGTAGGCCAGAGTGCCTACGCTTTAACCCGTGCATAACCGTCATATTTTCCCATGACTAGGTCATACAGCCTGACCTTCCGCCTAACCCTAGATAGAAAGTACTTCATAAAAATATTATTGTCAACTTACCAATGCCCCGGCTTCTTCAAACTTGATAGACAAAAGTTTGGAAATCCCGTCCGAGCCCATAGTAACGCCGTAGAGAATTCCAGCGCATTTCATGGTATTGCGGTTGTGGGTGATTAAAATCAGCTGGGTTTGTTTGGAAAGATTTTCGAGCATTTTTGCGTAACGCTGTGAATTGGCTTCGTCAAGTGCCGCATCAGTTTCATCAAGCACTAAAAACGGCGGCGGATTGACGGCGGACATCGCGAATAAAAGCGCGATCGAGGTCAGCGCGCGCTCTCCGCCTGAAAGCGTATCCAGCGACTTAATTTTTTTACGAGGTAGATCAACAATTATATCCACACCCTCTTCTCCACCAACATATTCGAAGTCAGGCGGACCAGTTTGAATATCTTCTAGACTTTCGGCGGGCACTTTTTTTCTCTTATCTCGTTTAATAACTTCCATGCTCGCGCTACCCCCGCCAAACATCATTTCGAAAAACTTTTGGAACTCCACGTTTATTTTATAAATGCCAGTTTTGAAATCTCCGATTAGTTTTTCCTCAAGCTCATCCATCATTTCTTCAAGTTTTTCTTTTGATTCTTCCATGTCCGTCAATTCCCTGCTTAAATATTCGTCGCGCGCAGAAACATCGCTATATTCCTTGATCACTGTCGGATCAATCCCTCCGGCTTCCTCGAGCCTCACTTTAATCCGCTCGACTTTTTTTCTCGAAGCCTCGGCATCACTAGTAGACGAAAAAGCATCGCTAACGGAAATGTCCTTGTCGAGATAATTCTCCGATTCTTCGACCTCTCGTTCATATTCCTCTTTCAATAGCTTCACTTTTTCTTCCTCAAGTTCGATTGAGCGCAATGCATCTTTAACCTTTCCAGCTTCGAGTTCAAGCTGGTAGACCCTCTTTTCGTCCTGTCTGGTTTCCTCGGCTTCTTTTCGCGCTCTCGCGATCTCCGCCCCGTATTTTCCAGCGAGCTCTTTGCTCTCCATGGCAAGTCTTTCAATTTTGGCTTTCAGCGAAGCGAGCTCCTTTTTTTTCTCATCAATATTAACTTCTTCGCGTCTCTCCGAAACTAAATTGTTCAGAAAACTTTTCAATACTGTTTTTAAATGTTTCAGCGCTGTCAATACATCGTCGAGAATATCGATTTTTAAAATTTTGTCGAGCTCCTCATCGATAGTTTTTATCATCTTCTCCGCATCATTTTTCGATATGACTTCGCCAGCACGGGCTTTTTGCGCCCTTTCCTCCGCCCCGATAATGCCTTCGATTCTTCCGAGCTCCCTTAAGGAAGACATTTCCTCATCCCTTATTTTTTTCAGGTTTTCTTCTACACTTTTTTCCTCAATATTGTCGTGTCTGCCAATTTTATCCCCCCTCGCTATCTTTTTCCGTAATGACGCTATTTCTGATTCGAATTTTCTTAACTCGGCGGCTGGCTTTTCTTTTTCTCCCGCGATTTTTTTGGACTTCTCCTCAGTCATTCCCAGTTTTTTGGACAAATACTCCACGAGTTCCTTCTTAAGATTCTCCCGAAGCTCGGATGCAATTTTAAATTTATCAGCCTGTGATTTCAGAAATTTCAAATGCGGCTGAATTTCTTTTTGTATAGACTGGACTTGTTTGATATTTTCTTCCGTACGGGCAAGTTTTCTCTGGGCCTCGCTCCGCCTCAAATGAAAAATCTTGAGCCCGAGAGCATCTTCAATCATCTCTCTACGTTCTGCCGGAGAGGCGTACAGAATACGGTCGGCCTCGCCCTGCCCAATAATATGATGCTGAGTCGATCCAAAACCGACTTTTGCCAAAAGTTCGATTGTGTCCTTAAGCCGTGTGTCGGATCCATTAATAAGGTATTCGTTTGAGCTATCGCGGTACACGCGCCTGCCGATCGAAACTTCATCAAATCCGAGCGGAAACTCCTGTTTGGAGTTGTCGAAAACCATTACTGCGGACGCCCGTTGCATTCTTGGGAGCGCTGCGGAACCCGCGAAAATCATATCTTCCCCTTTTTTGCCACGGAGACTTTTTATTGATTGCTCGCCTAAAACCCAACGAATCGCATCAGCGACGTTCGATTTTCCGGAGCCATTCGGTCCCACGACAGCTGAAATGGAACGAGGGAATTCAAGGACGGTATTCTTAGCGAATGATTTGAAACCAAATAATTCAAGGCGCTTTAACTGCATATCTCACATCCACTTTTTAATCCGGAGGCCCTCTTCCGCGGCATTAGCTTGAGCCTCTTGCTTTGAAGGACCCTCGCCTTCAGCAACAAGATCGTTGCCAATGTATGCCCCGATTACGAAATGCTTATTATGGTCCGGCCCCCATTCTTTCAGGACTTCGTATTTCGGCGTAATTCCGTAAACTTCTTGCGCCCGCTCTTGGAAGAGGCTTTTGGGGTCACGGAAAAGTTTCTTCGAAATCACGTCGCTTACTTTGCTCAAAATATTTTTCCTTATGAATTTATCCGCCGCGTCGTATCCTGCGTCGAGATATATGGCTCCAACCAAAGCCTCAAATGTGTTCGCCAAAATATACTGCCTTGCCCTTCCCAAATCTTTTGCTTCTCCTCGTGATAAAAGAAGATGGTCGTTAAGCCCCAAATCTTGCGCAACTTCGGAAAGCATATTCGCGTTCACGAGTGCTGCCCGGTAGCTCGTGAGCTCGCCTTCAGCTTTATCTTTAAAATTAGAAAAAAGATGTTCTGTCACAATGAGCTCCAAAACAGCATCGCCCAAAAACTCAAGGCGCTCATTTTGGCGCCCATTCCAATCGGCATTTTCGTTTAAATAGGATCTATGGGTGAACGCCTCCAGGAGCAACTCTTTATTCTTGAATTTTACGCCTATTGATTTTTCGAACTCTTCTAAATCTTTCAATTTCTTATTCTTCGCCCTTAATTTGCTTAATAGATTTTTCCAAAAGCGGCTTGATATCCGGATAAGTTTTTAAATCTTTAAACTCTTTCGGAGAAAACCATCTTGCGTCATCTAACCCTCCAGACGGTGTTAAATCAAGTTCTTTGTCAGTAGTCTTAATTAAAAAATAAGTTACTTGCCTTCTAACTTGCCCCTTTTCCGGATCCTTGGCGATGTATTCATTCCGGCCGAGCTTATTGATAATCTCTGCGCTTTTGATTCCCAACTCCTCTTTGACTTCTCTTTTGGCCGCCTCGGGAGCGTTTTCGCCTTCCTCTAGGCTCCCTTTCGAGAGTGTCCAGTAACCAAAAACATCATGAACCAACGCAAAAAGCAGTTTCCCGCCATCCTCGCTGTAAACAACCCCTCCGGCCTTAGGCTCAATGGGAAGATCTTCTATATTTTCGACGGACTGTCTCTTTTTTGAAGTTTCATCCTTTCCTGGCTCGCCGATTTCTCTGTAAATCGTTCCCAAAACTCCATTTACAAAACGCCCGGAAGATTCTGACCCAAATGTTTTCGCGAGTTCAATTGCCTCATTTATGGCAACTTTCGGTGGCACTTCTTTTCTTGATCCGAAAAGTAATTCAAAAAGCCCGATCCGAAGAACATTTCTATCTACCATAGCCACTTGTTCAAGAGGCCATTCTGGAGCAGCTTTCTCAATAATCGAATTTATCTTCTCTCGATTAGCGAGAACACCCTCCACCAATTCTTTGGTAAACTTACTGTCCTCGATTCCAGGAGCGAATTCTTTCAGATTTGCTTCGAGTATTTTACCAATGTTCGCATCCTTGCGACCATTAAAATCCCACTCAAAAAGAGACTGCATCGCAACCGATCTTGCTAGATGTCTATTTGCCATATTTATTTTTCAAGACTGCATTATTTATAAAGAACATTTCAGTTTGGATTTTCTAAGTTTTTGCGCCCTCTTTCTCTGCAAGCTCTTTCTCTTTTTTCTTCCGCTCTTTTTTGTCCAGCTTTTTGAGAACATCTACAACCTGCCGACCGTTGTAATACCCGCAATTCGCGCAGATCTTGTGAGGCAATTTTTGCTCCCCACAATGCCCGCATTTAGAAAGATTGACTGCCTCAAGCGTCTGATTTGCCCTCCTTTGATCGCGATGCCCGGACGTATGACGCATATGATTTACCATAAATGAAGTTTATTACAACGCCCGCCAACATTCAAGTGTTGAACATTGAATGTTCAACATTCTGTTGAAGCTTACGCTCAATTTTTGAGATGGAGGTTTCCTCTATGAAATGCCTATATTCTTCCCCTCCATTAAACTGGTCCATAAGAATCTGGGAATTTAAGAATTCACCCCATCGGTTTTCACCCGCATAATCTTGAAAGCTAGACCATGGATATTCAGTAGTTCTCTTGTGCCATCGTCTTAATTCATCAGGATTCAGATGAATATATGCAGAAAGATATTTTAGATATTCATCGCTATTGATATGAGAAGACTGAAACCCGCCATTGAATAAGTGGCCATTCCGATTATATCTGGCATTGAAATATTTTGTATATGAATTCGATAAACGTTGCATAAACTTAGAAATACCACCTTCCTTGATTTCATGAAGAATCAAATGAAAGTGATTATGCATAAGACAGAAGCTAATTAACTCAACGTATTTTTCTTTAATAATTTCCTGAAATATTTCATCGTTAAATACTTTTAGCTTAACTAAATTAACAAACCTACTCATTGGATTCAAATCAATATCGCCTTGGAATCCAATTAAAAGCGCCATAAAACGCCAATAGTCTAATTGATCAAGAAAAATCGTCCGCTTCTCAACGCCGCGATTATATATGTGATAATATTCTCCAACAACTAGACCAGCCTTTCTCATATTTTAATCCTAGCACAAATGTTGAACATTGAATGTTCAACATTTTCATAATCTAAATTAGCCTGGTGCAGAAACTTTTTCGGTGGATTTCGCATAACCCGTATTTCTTGAGCATTACTCGATGGGTAAGCGTCCCGTAGCCTTTGTGCATCTCGAATCCATATTTTGGATATTTTTTCGCGAGGCGGACCATTTTCCGGTCGCGCGTGACCTTCGCAACAATTGACGCCGCCGCGATAATAGGGATTTTCTCATCACCTTTTATGATAGTTTTCTGATTATATTCTTGCGGAGCAAAAAGAGAACCGTCGAGCAAAATCATTTTCGGCCTAAACTCTAACTTCTCAATGCTACGCCTGACCGCAAGGCGGAGTGCATACGAAATTCCACGCTTATCAATTATAGAATGGCTAACTGACGAAACGCTATATTTTAGAAGAGGATTATCTTTAAAAAACTGAAACCATTCCTCGCGCTTTTTCGCGCTTAATTTTTTGGAATCTCTATCCGGAAGTTTTATTTTCGAGTTTTTCAAGATCGCAACCACCGCAACCGTCACAGGTCCCGCAAGCGGTCCCCGCCCAGCCTCATCGATGCCGACTATGTATTTAGACATAATTATATTCTAAAATACTTTTATGAGTTTCGTGCATCTGCATACACACTCCCACTATTCTCTCCTGGACGGATTGTCAAAGATTAAAGATCTTGTCCGAGAAGCCGCGCGGATGGAAATGCCAGCGCTAGCGCTTACCGATCACGGAAATATGTATGGCACCATCGAATTTTATAAGACCGCGAAGAACGCGGGAGTTAAACCAATTATTGGCCTTGAGGCATACGTAGCGGCGCGATCACTTAAGGATAAAGAACCAGGAATTGATGAGAAGCGCTACCACTTAACCCTTCTCGCCGAAAATGAAGAAGGTTATCACAATTTAATTGAACTTGTTACAACATCTCATCTGGAGGGCTTCTATTATAAGCCGCGAGTTGACAAAGAACTTTTGCGGAAGCATTCGAAAGGGATAATTGCCCTCTCTGGATGCATGGGCGGAGAGATTTCCCGCGCTCTTTTTCGAAAGGATTTTGACAGCGCCGAAAAATTTGTTGATGATTACCGCAGCATTTTTGGCAGAGAAAATTTTTTCCTTGAGATATCTCACCACCCAGGAATATCCGGCCACAAAGAAATCCAAAAGGCTATTGTCCAATTGTCGCGACAGACAAAAACTCCATTAGTCGCGACGCAAGATTCCCATTATTTACGGTCGGAGGACGCGGAAGCCCAGGATATTTTGCTCGCAGTCCAGACCAATTCAAAAATCGAGAATGAGGACCGCCTTACGATGAAGGCAGATGATTTTTCTTTCAGGAGCCCTAAAATTATGCGGGAACTTTTTAAGGATTTGCCAGACGCGGCCGATAATACGCTCGAGATCGCGAATCGAGTCCACCTTTCCATTCCGATGGGCATCCTCCAACTTCCTCATTACGATTCGCCATCGAATTATACTTCCGAAGAATATTTAGCAAAACTTTGCGACGAAAGACTTCCGAAGAGATACGCCTCCCTCACTCCGGAAATAAAAAAACGCTTGGATTATGAATTGGAGGTGATTAAGAAAACCGGTTTTTCAACTTACTTCCTAATGGTTCAGGATTTCGTAAACTGGGCAAAAAAAGAAGGAATTGTTGTTGGTCCGGGGCGCGGCTCTGCCGCTGGTTCGCTCGTATCATACGTGCTGGGAATTACAAATATTGATCCAATTGCCTATAATCTTATATTCGAAAGGTTTATGAATCCGGATCGCATCTCCCCTCCTGATATTGATCTGGATTTTGCGGATACTGGCAGGGACAAGGTTTTGGATTATGTCAGAAATAAATACGGCAGAGACAAAGTCGCCTCCATAATAACTTTCGGCACGATGGCCGCGCGCGCGGCAATCCGAGACGCCGGGCGCGCTTTGGGCATCCCCTATGCCCTCTGCGATCAACTTGCAAAATTGATCCCATTCAACCCGACTCAAGGAATGAAAGAGGGCTGGCTCGCCCAATGCCTTGAAGATGTAGAAGAGCTTAAGAAAATTTATAAGGAAAATGCTGAGGCAAAAAAATTGATTGATTCGGCGATAAAGCTCGAGGGTGTTGCCCGCCATGCGTCAGTCCACGCCTGCGGAGTTGTCATAACAAAAGACCCTCTTAAAAATATCGTTCCCCTGCAATACGCAACTGGAAATGAAAACGAAGGAAATGTCGTTGTTACCCAATATGAAATGCACGCGATCGAAGACCTCGGCCTTCTCAAGGTGGATTTTTTAGGGCTTAAAAATTTAACCACCATAGAAAATACGCTGGAGCTTGTCAAAAAACGATATGACATTTCTCTGAATCTAGACCAAATCAATCACAGCGATCAGAAAGTTTTCCAGACTCTCGCCGAGGGAAAGACGATAGGCGTTTTTCAGTTGGAAGGACAAGGCATGACACGCTATTTGAAAGACTTGGGCCCGACGAATATCGAAGATATAATCGCGATGATTTCTCTTTATCGCCCCGGCCCCATGGAACTGATTTCTTCGTACATAAAACGTAAGCATGGGAAGGAACGCGTGACCTATCTTCATCCCAAGCTCGAGCCAATTTTGAAAAATACATACGGGATCGCAGTCTACCAGGAACAATTAATGCAAATCGCGCAATCGCTTGCGGGCTTTACGCTTGCTGAAGCGGATACGCTCCGAAAAGCCGTCGGCAAGAAAATCAGAAGCCTCCTGGAAGAGCAAACCGAAAAATTCGTCGCAAGAATGATTGAAAGCAAAGTTGAGAAAAATATCGCGAAGAAATTGGGTGAGCTTTTGGAGCCCTTTGCGCGCTACGGATTTAACCGTTCGCATGCCGCTTCCTACGCCGAAGTTGCGTACCAAACTGCCTTCCTGAAAACATATTATCCGATAGAGTTCATGACGAGTTTGATGAATGCGGACGAAAAAGACGTCGAAAGAATTGGATTTTTGATTAAAGAAGCCTCTGAGCTCGGGACAGAGATCTTGGCGCCGGACATAAACAATTCCTGCGACGGCTTTGCGCCTGAAGAAAAAAGCGACAAATCGGCCATTCGCTTCGGACTCCGGGCGATAAAGAACGTCGGTTCGAATGTAGTTCGAGCTATAATTGCGGAGCGCGAGCAAAGCGGTCAGTTTACTTCCCTTTCGAATTTTTTATCGCGCGTCCCTTATCAGGATTTGAACAAAAAATCTATGGAAGCACTGATAAAATCCGGAGCCGTAGACTCGCTCGGTGAGAGAGCCCAAATGCTTGAAAATATTGAGACGTTGCTCGCTCATCATCGCGATTCGACAAAGGACGCGAATAGTTCACAGACTTCTCTTTTTGGCGATTCTGGGCAAAAAATAACCTCAACCTTGACCCTAAAAGAATTTCCTCCAGCGTCGCAGGAAGAAAAACTGCTCTGGGAAAAGGAGCTTTTGGGCCTTTTTGTCTCCGGCCATCCGCTCGAAAAGTTCCGACAATTGCTCGAAAAGCAAAAATTAAACATTAAAATGGCCAAAACATTCAACGAAGGATCCCCGGTTATCCTTGGGGGGATAATTGAGGAATTTAAGAAAGTGCTAACAAAGCAAAATCAGCCGATGCTTTTTCTCAAGCTAGCTGATCTTTCGGATTCCATCGAGGCAGTTGTATTTCCGCGGCTTTTATCTAATAATGGAAGTGTTTTCGAATTGGACAGTTGCGTAGTCGTAAAAGGCAAAATTTCGATTCGAAACGGGAATCCAAGCATTATTTGCGAAGAGGCGAGAAAATTAGGAGAAAAACATGAAGAGCAAAAAAATAGAGAAGAAAGTTTCATCGGCTGACAAAAGCGCAAAAGATCACCGTGAGCTCGGAGTCGAGCTTGATTTGTTTTCGTTCCATGAGATCGCACCAGGGGCGCCGTTTTGGCATGGCAAAGGAATGATTATCTGGCGCGAACTGGAAAAGTATATTCGCAAACTGACTGATCGCGAGGACTATCAGGAGACTTCAACTCCGGTCCTTGTTAAAACGGAGCTTTTCAAAAAATCGGGGCATTGGGACCACTACAGCGAAAATATGTTTTGGTTCAAAAACCCACGCGATGAAAAAGAAATTCTTGCGCTCAAGCCTATGAATTGCCCCGAATCGACGCTGATCTATTCGTCGCGAACCCGTTCATACCGCGATTTGCCCATCCGTCTTGCGGAAGTTACAGATCGTCTGCATCGCAACGAGCTTTCCGGCACATTGGGCGGACTCATGCGCGTGCGCCAATTCACACAGGACGACGCGCATATTTACTGTCGCACCGATCAAATAGAGGGCGAAATCACGAAACTTATGGACATAGTCAAAGAATTTTATGCGAATTTTGATATGTTGCTTTCTTTCAATCTTGCGACGCGGCCCGATAAGGCCATGGGCGACCCAAAACTCTGGGAGGAAGCAGAGAAAAATCTCGAAAATGTACTAAAAAAGACAAAAGTAAAATATGCAGTGAAAGAAAAAGACGGCGCTTTTTACGGACCAAAAATTGATATCAATGTTACAGATTCGCAAAATCGCGAATGGACCATAGCAACGATCCAACTCGATTTTCAAATTCCCGAGCGAATGGGACTTGAATATGTTGATGAAGGCGGAAAGAAAAAGCGGCCGGTGATGATTCACCGCGCGATTTTGGGAACATTCGAGCGCTTTATCGGGATTATTTTGGAACACTATCAAGGCGCGCTTCCCTTTTGGCTCTCTCCGGTTCAAGTTTCAGTTTTATCTATAAACGATAAAGTGCTTAAATATTCGGAAGATATTTTGAATAGATTAAGGACTGACGGAATCCGCGCTGAGATTGATTTGCGAAACGAGACAATAAGCAAAAAAATTCGCGAAGCTGAAATGCAGAAAATTCCCTATCTTCTAATCATCGGCGAAAAAGAAGTTGAAACAAAGAAAGTTGCCGTCCGCGAACGTGGCAAGGGAGATATTGGTCAGAAAACAATCGAAGAATTCCTAAAAATTGCGAAATAAACACGAACTCATCGTTGTCCTTGGACCAACTGCGTCCGGGAAATCAAAATACGCTATAAAGCTTGCTAAAAAAATCGGCGGGGAAATAATTTCCGCCGATTCGAGGCAAATTTATAACGGATTGGATATCGGCACCGCGAAAATTAAGGGTCAATTATGCACCGACATTGTAGATCCAAAAAAAACGGCAACTATCGTTGAGTGGAAAAAATGCGCCGAAAATGCAATCGCTTCGATATATCGTAGAATAAGAATTCCAATACTGGTCGGCGGAAGCGCTTTTTATATCCGAGCAGTTGTAGACGGGCTTGTTTTGCCAGAAGTCCAGCCAAATCAGAAGCTTCGTAAAAAGCTTGAGAAAAAATCTTTGGAATCACTTTTGATATTACTTGAGAAAAAAGACGCTAGGCGCGCGAAAACCGTAGACAGAAAAAATAAAAGAAGGGTCATCCGCGCGCTTGAAATTGTCGCCGCGCTTGGAAAAGTTCCGGAACTAAAAACCACAAAAAAGTATGACGCAAAATTTATCGGGATTAAGCGTTCGCTAGAAGATCTAAAAAAACGCATAATCGCACGGACAGAAATAATGTTCAAAAAAGGCTTAATTCACGAAGTCCGGAAACTTCGCCGCTCCGGCATTCCATGGAAAAGGTTCAACGAGTTCGGGTTCGAATACAAATATCCCGCTCTCTATCTTCAGAAGAAAATCTCTCGCAAAGAAATGATTGAGAAAATCAACAAAGAAACAATTGCCTACACCCGCCGCCAGATGCTCTGGTGGAAAAAAGACAGGCGAATTAAATGGGTTAAGTCTTAAGGAGTTTTAATAATATTTCCCTAAGCGTTGCTGGATTCGCGCCTATTTTCTGGGATTTCGCTTCGCGCATTGCTTGCCCAATTAAAAACTGAAGAGAAACTTCTTTTCCTTTTTTATAATCTTGAACGGCTTCGTCGTATGACGCAAGAATTGCGCGTGCGATATTTTCAAGCTCCCCTACATTACTCGTCTGCAAAAATCCTTCTCGCTTTGCTATTTCCGCAGGGCTTTCACTACTCTCTATAAGTATAGACAGTATATCTTTGGCTCCGCGTGAAGAAATCTCCCCTCTCACTATCATTTTGATTAATTCTCCAAAATTCTCCGGCGTAACTTTTACATCTTCCACAGAAAGCTCTTTGTCCTTTAAAATTCCGACTAAGTCTGAGGTCAAATAATTAACCGTGAATTCCGTGATTTTCTTCGGATCAGTTTCATTTGTCCAGCGATTTCCTTCAGAAACCGCTTCCTCAAAAAATTCAGCGAGTTTTTTATCCCGGACGAAAATCTCAAGTTTCTCGCCATTTATTCCATATTCTTTCCTGAATCGGACGCGTTTTTGGTTAGGCAATTCCGGAAGCTCATGGGTTAATGCTGAAAAAGAAAATTCAGGCACTTCGGATAATTTTATCGGCGGGAGGTCCGGTTCCGGAAAATAGCGGTAATCGTGCGCCTCTTCCTTTGAACGTTGAGAAATAGTTTTTTGATGGACATCGTCCCACCCGCGAGTCTCCTGCTTCACTTTTTCTCCTCTATCAACCAATTCCGATTGCCGGGCAATTTCAAATTCAATGGTTCGTAGAACTGCCTTAAACGAATTTATATTTTTCACCTCGACTTTTGTCCCTAGTTTTTTGACACCGGGTGTTTGAGCATCCCCAACACCCGGTGTCGGTGCAATAGAAATATTCGCCTCAACCCGCATTTGCCCTTTTTCCATATCCGCGTCGGAAACTCCTAAATACCGAAAGATCAATTGCAATTCTTCCGCAAACTCTCTGGCCTCGCCTGCTGAACTTAAGTCGGGCTCTGTGACAAGCTCCATCAGAGGCACTCCCGCGCGGTTAAAATCAACCAGCGTCGCTTTTCCTTCGTGCGTGCTCCTTGCGGCATCTTCTTCCAGATGCGCTCGGGTAATTCTTACTTTCTTTCCAGAAAACGGAAGTATTAAAACCCCTTCTTTCACCAATGGATATTGAAATTGCGAAATTTGATATCCTTTTGGCAGGTCCGGATAAAAATAATTCTTGCGGTCGAAACGCGATTCATCAGCGACCGCGGCGCCAATCGCCGCACCGAATTTTAAAACTTTATGTATCGCTTCTTTATTTGCAACCGGCAAAGTCCCCGGGTGCCCTAGGCATACCGGGCAGATGTTGATATTCGGATGCCGTTCATCCGGATCGTTTTTGCAGGAGCAGAACATCTTAGTATTTGTCTTCAACTCCGCGTGGATCTCAAGCCCGATTGTTGGCTTGTAGTTCATAAAATCAATATTATCATTTTTAAGTATTAAAAAAACCCCAACGTTAGTATGTTCCGCTGGGGCTTTCGTTCCACTTAACGTCGTGGTAGACGGTTAGCTCGCAAGACTGACGCCTATGGCCTCGTGGGTGAAAAATGAAGGTTTGTCGCGGCGCGGGAGCTTCTCGACACTTTTCACGCGTACCACCTCGCCAAGTTCGAGGTACGGGAGCAGTTCACCATTTCGCACCGGCAACTGATCCGGTAAAACCAGTATCGAGTTTCCGTTGCGTAGGCGTGCAACCCCGAACATATGGGCGTACTCGAAGTGGATCACAATCGCTTGGCCTTGTGCCAGACCACCCGGTGTGACAGCCGAATCCTGAGCGTACAAG
>MFIO01000026.1:0-652 GCA_001780775.1 Candidatus Giovannonibacteria bacterium RIFCSPLOWO2_12_FULL_43_11c
ATTTTCGTCAATCATACTACTTCCGACCACACGGAGAGCGTAAACTTCTGACGAGGAAGGGACTTTGCTTTTAGGGACAGCGATCATTTCTTTGTTCTGAATTGCTTCAATTGGCTGCCCAGCAGAGATAGTCCCTAAAAGTGGAATTTTTACCATCGTCTCGCGGCCAAACGCCTCAATAGAGCGTGGCTTGTTTTTTTCTTTAGATAAATATCCTAAATCACGGAGTTTAGAGACATGAAAATGAGCGGTTGAAACCGATGAAAGTTTTAATTTCTTGCGTATTTCGTCAAGAGAGGGGGCATATTCTTTCCGCCCTTGATAATCGGTTATAAAATCGAGAGCTTGTTTTTGCCTTTTTGTTATCATAGTGATATTATAGAAAGTAAATCGAAAGTGTAAAAGGGGTAGTTATCCACAACAATCATGACATTGGAATCTCTAAAGACAAACTTCGACAAATTAAAGGCGGGTTGCCTCTTTCGTTCTCTTCAAAAAGTTTCTTTGTCGAGCCAAGACACCAAAAAACAATCTTCGCTTTCTCAAAAGGTTGCGCTTGCAGAAAAAATCACTGATTTTGAACGCAAAGGCAATCATTGGCTCGAACTCATGCGGAACTGGATTATTGAAGCCAACCAAGCCGGAAATCTCA
>MFIO01000026.1:815-25273 GCA_001780775.1 Candidatus Giovannonibacteria bacterium RIFCSPLOWO2_12_FULL_43_11c
AGAATCGGACTCCCGTTTGCCGGATGCAAACCGGCCGTTTTACCACTGAACTACGGGCCCAAACGTTATTTAGTATAAACAAAATAGTCCCGATCCGCCAGTAGCGGGCTAGAGCTATCTCGCAGTGTGACTTGATTTACTCGACGATTATTTTCCCGAACTGGGTCGGGTTCAGATGATCATGCGTCGGGCAGGTCTTTACCTCAGTGAAGGTAAATGAATAACTTTCCCCAGGATTGATCCCCGGCTTTGCGTCAAAACCAGGACAGAGAAGATGCGTTGGGTGCGCGCCCGAAGCCGGCCAACGCTTTTTGGTATCTTTGTTAATAAATTTCACCGTGTCTCCCGCTTTAATTCGCACTTCAGACGGCGAAAATCCAGAGGCAGTTATATCCACAACGACTTCTTTTACTCCAACACTACTCGAGGTAGATGAAGGAGTTGGCGAAGGAACTGGAGTAGGCGTTCCAGTTGATGTGGGCTCCGGGATAGGCGCTTGATATTGCGTTGAATACCAATACCATCCGGCTCCAGCAATAATAATTATTACGACAATTATTCCTAATGTTTTCATAAGCTATTATTATATCCCAGCTATTATTTTATGCAAACCCGGGGAAATAATCCGTAGTGATATTCATTCTTGAAACACCCATAACGCGGAGCATTTTTTTAAAAGCACTCACCATCGCTTCCGGTCCGGAAATATAGAACGTCCTCTCTCGCCAATCCGGTAACTTGTCTTCGATCAGCGCCGCATCGATAATTTTTGATATAACATATTCGGTTCGGAAACCAATTTTCGCTTCGGCTTCAATAAATAAATATCGATATGCTATTTCCTCCTCTGCCCTTACTGCATAAAAAAGCACGATGTCCCTTCGTTCATTAGTATCGATAAGATATTTAATCATGCTCCGGTAGGGTGTGATCCCTATCCCCCCAGCGATAAATGCGAGTTTCTTATTTTTATCTCGCGATAGGATGAAATCCCCGGCAAGCTGACCAGCGAACGCCCTCTCCCCATTTTCTATTTTCGAAAGTTTTTTCTTAAAACTGGATGGCGGTTCGTTTAATTTTATTCCGAGTTTTATTGCCTGCTCCGTCGGTGAAGAAGCGATTGTGAAATACCGCCGCACTCCACGGCTGTCGGGGTTGTCATGCGAGAGCGTCCACTCGAGATACTGTCCGGGCGCAAAGGAAATTGGTCGGGCAGGCATAAAAACAAATTCATAAATATCTTTTGCGATTTTATCTTTGCTTTTGAGCGTAAGAATCATTTTTTTCTTAAATCCAACGAAATACGAAAAAAGGTTTCCAGCGACGAGTATAAATTCCGGCGCTGGATAGAATGGTCCGAAATGGAGTTGAGAACCAAAGAGGATTCCAAGTGTTACCCCATATATAATACGGAGATTGCGCCGAGGCGGCGTCGTGATAGGCTCGGTCAGCATAATCGTTCCGAAAAATAAAATCGGCCCAGAAATAAGGGTCAGGTAGAGAAGGGTAGACGCGTTTGAACTATTAATTATACCAAAATAAATCGTGGAGAAAAGGCCCGCGCCTAAAAACGGGAGAAAAAGGTCAAATCTTCTTATTTTTCGGACAACTAAAAGTCCGATAACTAAAACGGCCGGAAACATGGTCAAAGTCCCCACCCACCAAGCAGCACCTCCGAGGCCAGTAAGAAAAATAACGGTAGCCGCAAACGCTGACGGATTGAATATATGGCGCCGAAAGGGCGCGATAAAGTATTTCGACGCCATCGCGATAATTCCTGCGAGTACTAAAATTTTCAAATCTGAAATAGCGGATGGTGGTGTCATGATTAAAAAAAGAATCAGAGCTGTTATGAATGACGACTCGATGTTTACCGGAACTGAAAATAATCTTGAGAAGATGTAATTGAAAAAATAGCAAGCGGCGAGGAGAGTTATCGCCGAGATCAGAAGCCAATTTCCCGCGTACGGCAAGATACCGAGAAATCCGAAAATAATTGCGATAAATGCCAAAGCCGCAAGCCCGTAGAGAACAAGGCGGTACATTGTTATTGAATTCAGAAAATTATCTATGTGGAGCATTTATTTCTCAAGCGCCAAAGACACTAGATGGTCTAATAGATTTGGGAAAGATAAGCCCACTGCTTCTGAAGCTTTCGGCAAGAGTGATTCGGAAGTGAGCCCAGGAAGAGTATTTGTCTCTAAAATATATATACCGCGTTTTGATACTATGAAATCCGATCGTGAATAATGGCACAGGCCCAAAGCACTATGCGCCGCGATAGACATATTCTGAATCTCCTCGGAAATTTTGCTATCAAGGTGCGCCGGGCAAATCTCTTTTGTCTCGCCATTATATTTGACTTTATAATCGAAAAAAAATCCGTCCGGAGGAATTATTTCGATCACGGGCAGGGCGTAATATTTACTTCCTCGGAAATTTTCAAGAACTCCGCAAGTTGTTTCCCTTCCAGAAATAAATTCTTCCGCGAGAGCCTCATTATCGTATGAAAAAGCCTTTTCAAGCGCCGGACCGATATCCGGAACTGTTTTCGCAATGGCAACGCCGACGGAGGAACCGCGACCCACTGGCTTAATAATCCACGGCGGGAAAAGGGTTTCATTTATGTCGCGTACGGATTCCTTTATATTAGCGGTTTTTTTTAGGGTGATTCCTCTGGGCGTTTTCAACCATGCATTTTTATACACATCCTTGGCAATGTTTTTTTTCATAGCCATAGCGGATGCAAGTATGCCAGATCCTGTATAAGGAATTTTATGTCCCTCTAAAATTTGTTGAACTATTCCGTCCTCCCCGTATTCCCCGTGAAGAGCATTAAAAACCGCGTCCACTCTCCGGAATATTTTGGCGGGGTCAGTGGGAAACCCGTCCATGTGCCATACTCCATCTTTTGAAATCAATACATCGTGCGCTTGATATTTATCTTTTGGTAGAAATTTCAAAACATTCTCCCCTGTCATGAGAGATATTTCATATTCCGCGGAGGGCCCTCCGCGCAAAACAGCAACTCGAATTTTCGCCATTTAGATATTATAGCGTTATTTACCTATTTTCCCAGCCGTCGTCCTGCCTGCACAAAAGCTCCTTTTTTTTCTCCGGTTCGGCCATGAGCCGCTCTACAATTTTCTCCATCCGCATCCCCTGCGAGCCCTTAACCAAAATAATGTCGCCTGGTTTGATTATTTTCTCAAGCTCTTCGGCCGCCCGCTCAGAAGTTTCGAAAGTGTAAATGCTCCTTTTTTTAAAACCGGCTTTAATGGCACCCTCCATAAAAAATTTTGCGCGAACGCCGACCGTGCATAAAATATCCGAAACGTCGGCTGCCAAATTGCCCAAATCGCGATGAGCCGTTATCGTATGTTTTCCAAGCTCGAGCATATCCCCTAAAACCGCGATTTTTCTTCCTTCTTTAGAAAACGGTTTAATCTCTTCAAGAACTTTAAGCGCGGCCTCGAGGGCTTTTGGCGAGGAGTTATAAGAATCATCTAAAATCAGCGTGTTTTTTAAACCGCGGATTAACTTCATGCGTCCCGGAGGAGTAGAATAGATTGAAATCATTTCGGAGGCATCCTCCAATTTTATTCCGAATACGGATCCGACTGCGATCGCGGCAAGAGCGGGATAAACGTTATGCGAGCCGAAAGCGTTTAATATTTTTACAGGAAATTCTTCTTTTTTATTTTTCACCTTAAATTCAATGCCCTCCGGAATCGTTCCGAAATCTTCTTTTCTGGAAAATATTTCGTAATCCCGCGCTTCGAAATCAGCGCCCTCGGAAAACCCATACGTTAATATCGTACATCCGGTTTTTTGGGACATCTCCATTATCTTCAAGTCGTCGAAATTTAAAATAACTGTGGCATTTTCGCCGAGCCCTTTGACTAATTCCGCTTTCTCGTTAAATACTTCCTCCGGACTGGAAAAAAATTCCACATGTACCGGAATTTCCGCGAGCGCTGTTAAAACCGCGACGTCCGGCCGAACCCAAGTCCTGATTTTTTTTATATCACCCGGCCGATCCGCGCCTATCTCCAAAACCAAGATCTCCGGATAGTTTTCTCTTTTTATAATTGTCTCAATTCCCCGCCAAAAAGCGACAGACCATTTGTAAATCGAGTCCCACCCACTTTCCGCCCCAATTATCGCAAGCGGTACGCCGAGTTCGGAATTATAGCTTTTCTTGCTTTCTCTGACCCGGAATTTTTTCTCGAGAACTTTAGCAATCGCGTCCTTGGTCGAAGTCTTTCCGACAGATCCCGTCACGGCGACGATTTTTGGCTTGTATTTTTTGAGGATTAGCCATGCCTCCCAAGTCAAAACAAAAACAACGATTTTTTTCAATATTTCCCGCATATAAAAATATACCTCTTATTATAAGCTATCTCTTGCTTTTTTTCTAAATATCGTTTATACTCTGGTCAAATTTCCTTGGAAAAGAAAGGGGTACCTATGGCTGTGATAATTGTTCCTTCGTGTCATTTCAGAGATAGAAAAGCTCGCATTTCTCGAAGCCTTTGCTCAACTACAATCGAGCGCTTGGAAAAAACTGCGAGCATCGCGGATCGACATGAGCTCAAAAATGCGCCTATCGTTGTTACTGGGAGAGTAGTGCACGGAGGCGATCGTTTGTCATCTCTTATGCTTCTCTTCCTTGAAAAAAACTTTCCGGAGTTAAGGCATAGAAGCTTAATTGAAGGCAGCGGGGTCGGAATTTTTTCAGAAGCCGAACTTGTAACGGCTATGCTTCCTGAGGACGAAAAGCTAGTAATTGTATCCTCTTGGTGGTATTTTTTGCCAGGCAGAATAATTTGGGAATCATTTGCTAGCATCAAAGGGCAAAAGATTGAACTTGTGCCAACGCCACGTACCACCCTATTTTCATTGCTCTTTTACATCGCATATGGATTTGTGGTACACGCGTCATATCTGCTTGGCCGTGAAAAACAGCTTGCTGATTTTCTTACCAAGCGCCAACAAACACGGAAATTCAACTTCAGGTTTAAAGGATGCTAGTTAACCATTCAAAGACTAGGCCTGATCAACAAACGAGCCCGGTGGGATTATCCTGCCGGGCTCGAAAATTATTCACCCAAGTGCCACTTAGGTGTCCGACACCTAAGTGCTAGAATAAAAATATGAGAAAAACTCCATTTGTTTCAGGAGAGTATTATCACATATATAATCGTGGAGTGGATAAACGTACAATTTTTTCTCAAAAGTACGATTTAGATAGATTTTTGAAGTGCATGACTGAATTTAATAATGTCGAGCCAATCGGTAGCCTATATCAGCTTTCTTTTGAAAAGCACGGGAGCAAAAACCCAAAAAGTAAGTTGGTTGACATCGTTTGTTACTGCTTAAATGAAAATCATTTTCATTTAATTCTAAAATGCTTAAAAGACAATTCCATCAGTGAATATATGAAACGCATAGGCGGTGGATACACGAATTATTTTAATATTAAATACCGGAGAAACGGCGCACTATTCCAAGGAAAATTTAAATCTATACATATTGATTCTAATACTTATCTTGCGCATCTATCGGCTTATGTTAATTTGAATAACAAAGTTCACAAAAATAATGGCATTTATGGGTCGAGTTGGCAGGAATATTTAAATAATCGCCAAAGCGAACTATGTAAGAAGGAAATTATATTGGAGCAATTTAGCAATTCAATTGATTATAAAAACTTCGCAGAGGAATCTTTAGGTAATATCTTGGAACGAAAAGAGCGCTTTAGAGAAATGGAAACCTTACTACTCGAAGAAGAATGACACTTAGGTGTCGGACACCTAAGTGTCATCGATCGGGTGGGACATCGTAATAAGTGAGTAGAAATTGCATTATCTGCTCGTAATATGGCCCCAGGGATGTGGATGCGTATCGCACACCCTGGGGTTTTTCTATATACATAAAAAGTAGGAATCTCGCGTCGAAACCCGGCGCGTACGCGAGGAAAGAATGAAGATATTGATCGGAATATCCTTTTCCTTCTTTATTTGGAATCTCTGCCGTTCCAGTTTTCGCCGCCGCTGTCCAATATTTAAATTTTGCCGTTCCTCCCAGAAGCGCTTCGTCCCCGACTTTAACAAGCATCCGAGAAATCGTATCCGCGGTCTCGAGAGTTATAATCTGTCTGACTTCCTCTGGCCCAAAAACTATATCTTGCCGGCCCGGGCGCAAAATCCGCTCGATAATGTATGGCTTCATAATTTTCCCTCCGTTCGCGAGAGCGGAGGTAGCCCGCGCGAATTCAAGAGGTGTCGCGGAAACTCCCTGCCCAAATGCCGCTGTCGCATATTCGATATCCAGCATTGAATTCAAATTTTTCAAATTCCCCTTAACTTCTCCGGGCAGGGTTATGCCGGTTTTCTCCCCGAGCCCGTAGGCTCCGAAATATCTCCTCATATTTTCTTTACCCAATTTGCCAGCGACAAACGCCGCCCCAGTATTCAGAGATTCACTTAGAACGTTCTGCATCGTTGTCTCTCCTCTTCCTTTCTCATCAAAATTTTTAATGGTATATCCGTCGAGTGTAAGATAGCCTTTGTCAAAATATGTTGTCTCTGGTGTTACCACTCTTTCGTTTATGCCCGCGGCCATGGTCAACGGCTTGAAAACTGATCCAAATTCAAAAACACTTTCAACGACCGGGTTAATAAAAACATCTAGAGATTCGGATTTGCCGTAAGTATTTGGATCAAAATTTGGAAACGCGGCCATAGCCAAAATCTTTCCAGTTTTCGGCTCGATTACAATTGCGCCTCCTCCTGAAGGCTTCCATGCTTCTTCTACTTCCTTAAGTTTTTTCTCCACGAAAGCTTGAACGTTAGGCTCAAGAGTTAAAACTACGTCATATCCTTCCTCCGGCGGCGAGAAAAATCGCTTTCCCAATTCCAGTAAGATCCCCCCTGCGGATTGCGATCCAGCAACTTGTCCGGTCATTCCTTTAAGTTCCTTCTCGAAAAATCTTTCAATGCCATATTGGCCCTCTAGCTCGTCATCTTTATAACCAAGAAATCCGACAACATGCGACGCCACATTCTTTGCCGGATACACCCTCCATTCTTCCGGAGAAAGCCCGACATTCTCAAGCTTCAAATCAGTAACCTTTTCAGCCGCTTTACGATCTAATCTATGCGCGACAACCTCATATGGATCGTCTTTTTTTGAAGCTCTGTCAAGAAAATCTTCCTTGTCCAGCTTAATAATTTTGGATAATTTTTTAAAAGCATCATCTGGATTTTCCAATTTTTTCGGGTTAATGAAAAGGAGATAGCCTTCTTTGGTGGATGCGACTGGAATCAATTCCCCAGAACGCTCGCGCAAATAAATGTCACCGCGCTTAGGCGTTAAGATTTGAGAGAAATTCTGCTGGCGCTGGGCTTGAGTTTTATAATAAGCGCCGGAGACCACCTGCAGAAAAAAAAGACGCCCTAGTAAAAAGCCTCCTGCGACGAGCAGTATGAAAAAAGCTATCCGTATGCGTTTCGTTATCTCGCGTTCCGGAGAAGAATCCAACCTCATTAAATGAATTTTACCTTAAATTCCCGAGGCTCGATAGCGCAAAATTGCTTTCCCGCGACACGAATTCTTGTTTTGGAATTTCTTTTTTCTCAAACGACGCCGAATACTGATCATAAAAACCTGAAAGGCTTGTTATAAAAACTTCTTCCTGATCCTGAATGTCCTGGCGAAGAGATCGTGCCTCGCGGTCTATCTCCCCCCTGTGAAAATTATCCGAAACAGCCGTGTTGAGCGTCATTATATAAACCCCGAGCAAAAAAACTAGGGTGATAATGATTAAAGGTAGCAATTTTTCTTCTTTTGGCAGATATATTCGAATGTATTTCATTTTTAATTTTTTTCTATAATTCTTAATTTTGCGGAGCGCGAGCGAGGATTTTCCAAAATTTCTTCTCGGTTGGGTACAATGGGTTTTTTATTTATAAGTTTTCCCTGCTCTCCTTTCGCTTTTTCCTTAAAAAATTTTTTAACGATTCTGTCTTCGAGAGAATGGTATGCAATTACGGCTATTCTTCCCTCGGGCTTGACAATTTTCCAGGCCCCCGCAAGACCGCTCTCAATATTCTCAAGTTCATGGTTCAGGTAAATCCGTAGCGCTTGAAAAGTTCTTGTCGCTGGGTTGATTCTGCCTCTTCTCGGCACTACTCGCAAAATTATTTCCGATAGCTCTTTGGCGCTCGTTATCCTTTTCTTAGCCCGATACTCGGCTATGGCGCGCGCTATGCGCCCCGCGAACCGCTCCTCGCCGTATTTCCGTATAACTTCTTCCAAATCTTTAACGTGAGCGATCCTGATGAATTCTTCGGCATTTGGTCTTTGATTAAGATCAAAAGTCATCTTCAAGCCCATATCCGCTTTAAACGAGAATCCCCGGCCGGATGCTAAAAGTTGTAAAGAACTTAGCCCAAGGTCAAATAAAATCGCATCCGGCCTAAAGGATCCCGCCACCTTCTCCAATTCTGAGAAGTTCGAATGAAAAAGTTTAACTCTCTTCTCGCCGCCCAGATCTTTCTGAAGTTTTTCAACCATTCCCGAATCCCAATCGAGTCCGATAAGTTTCCCCTCTTGCCCTATCCTTTTTAATATTTCTCTCGCGTGTCCTCCGCCATTGACTGTCGCGTCAACAACTGTCGAATCGTTTTTTAAATTGAGCCCTTCGATTACTTTTGAGAGCAAAACAGGAATATGTTTCTCTTCAATCATTTTTTAATATGCTCCTATCTCTCCTAGCTTTTCGGCAAGCTTATCAGTCGAGCGTTCGATTTCTTTCCGATAAGACTCCCAGCGTTCCTTTGACCAAATCTCAACCCGCCTGAAAACTCCAATAATGCTGGCTTCCCCTTTCAAACCGGCATACTCGGACAAGAAATCCGGTATCAAAATGCGTCCGAGATTATCCAGATCAACGTCCGCCGCACCGGCTAAGAACAACCTGACGAAGTCTCGAGTATCCTTTTGGCCAGTTGGAAGTTCCGATAGCTTCTCTGCAACCTTCTCCCATTCGGATAATGGATATACAAAGAGACAGGAATCTAACCCCCTCGTGATTACTGCCCGCTTGCCTAAATCTTTTCGAAACTTAGCAGGAACAGCCAAGCGCCGCTTTGAATCTAAATTATGTAAATATTCGCCAATAAACATGCGGAGTGGAATAAATAGGTCTTATTATTAAAGGGGAAATAAGATATACACACTATCCACAGGATTATCCACTTTCCCCCACTTCCCTTTCATTATATCCCACACATACTACCCTATCAAACATTTACTTAAAATTCATGTGGAAAACTAAACCCCCGCCAGCAAGAGCTGGTGGGGGTTTAGAATCTTTTAAATTTTGCGCTACTCCTTCGGTTTCATTGTCGGGAATAGGATCACTTCTTTGATGTTATGCGTATCAGTTAGCAACATGGCCAGGCGGTCAATAGAAACTGCTAGACCTGCGGCGGTAGGCATTCCGTATTCAAGTGCTTCTATAAAATCCTCATCGAGCGGATGTGCTTCTTTGTCCTTCAGCCCGCGCATTTTTTCCTGAAATTCAAAACGCGATTTCTGCTCAATCGGATCGTTCAATTCTGAAAATCCGTTAACTAATTCAGTCCCTGAAATGATCAGCTGAAATCTATCAACCAATTTCTTATTATTCTGAAGATTTTTCGCGAGTGGAGAAATTTCTATAGGGTGATCCGTTACAAAAACCGGCTGGATTAATTTGGAGCGGCAAATCTTGCTGAAAATCTCATTAGCAATTTTTTCGCGCGAATCCTGCGGTTCCGGAGACAAGCCAAACTGTTTCGCCTTAATAACCATGTCTTCCCTGCTAAGTTTCTCCGGCTGAATAATTAACGCGTAGCGTTCCAAAACTTGCCAAAAAGTTATACTGGGAATTTTTTTACTAAATTTAATCTTATTTTTATTGAATTCAAAAGAATCTTTTTTTGTGACTTTTTTGATCAATAAATACAAGACATTACTAATAAATTCTTTAAGATATTCGGCATCCTTATAAGATTCATAAAGCTCCACAGTGGTAAATTCAGGATTGTGAGTCATATCAATTCCTTCGTTCCTAAAACTTTTGCCTAATTCATAAACTTTAGAAAATCCACCGACTAAAAGGCGCTTTAGGTAAAGCTCGGGAGCAATTTTTAAATAGAGATCGATATTTAGAGTATTGAGATGTGTCCTGAATGGTTCCGCTAAAGCTCCTCCGTAAAGAGGTTGAAGTACCGGAGTCTCAACTTCGAGATATCCAGATTTATCCAAAAGCTCTCGCATTAGAGAAGTTATTTTTGCGCGGAGGATAATCCTATCACGCACTTCGCTATTCATTAAAGTATCCAAATAACGTTTGCGGAAGCGCTCTTCGACATCCGAAAGGCCGTGCCATTTCTCCGGCAATGGCCGGAGCGATTTTGTTAAAATCTGCCACCTCGCTACTTCAATTGTCGGCTCTTTTCTTTTTGTGTAAAAAGGCTTGCCCGAAACCGCGATGAAATCTCCGACGTCTATATTTTCGGAAAATAATTTAAAGGAATCTTCACCGATTTTGTCCCGTCCGATAAAAACCTGAAGTTTTTCCGTACCGTCAAAGAGATCCGAAAATGCCGACCCGCCGTGTTCCCGCTTGGCCATTATCCTACCGGCGATCCCAATCCCCTTTTTTCGCAGATTTTTTTTGAAATCTTTCTTTATTTTTGATATCTCGAGAATTGAAAAATCTATTTTTGCCGGAAAAGGATCAATCCCGGCCTTTTTCAGACTTTCTAATTTGGCGATCCTCACTTTGCGTAATTCTTCAAGCGACATTTATTGTATATCCAAAATCTGATAAGCGATCTCCCCTTTTGGTGTATGAATGACGACAACATCCCCTCTTTGTTTTCCGATAAGCGCTCTCCCTAAAGGAGATTCGTTTGAAATTCTATTCTGGGACGGATCTGCCTCTTCCCTTCCGACGATAAAATAAGAATCTTCGTTTTCACTGCCTTCTTTTTTCGTTATTACGGTTGAACCGATATTAACAACCGAAGCTGAAGCCGGATGAGAAATCAAAACAGCCCGGCTTAAAATATCTTCCAGATCAGCTATTCTACCCTCGACAAACTGCTGTTCTTCTTTGGCCTCCTGGTATTCGGCGTTCTCGGAAAGATCGCCCAAACTTTTGGCGTATTCGAGGCGTTCTGCCACCTCTTTGCGCTTTTTATCCTTAAGAATCGAGAGTTCCTCTTTAAGGCGGGAAAAGCCGGAAGCGCTTAAATATTCAGTATTTTCATTAGCATTATCCATATAGGGTTAAAATATATACTATTTAATTAATCTTGTGAAGTGCCTATCATACCACCTACTTATGAATCAGGCATATTTATTTCGCATAATATTTAAAAACCGCTTCGGTGATTTTTTTGGCATCTTCGAATCTGCCTTTCTCGGTAGAGCCGAGAATGGAGACAACGATGGGATGATTAAATCCTGCGTCAAAAATAAAAACAAAGTTTCCTCCGGCGATCACAGTATATCCGGTTTTGCTCGCAATAATCTGCTGGATATCGCGCAAAGCCTCATTGGTATTTGTTGCCGTTATCATTCTTCCAGAAAGAGAAGTGATACTTATCTCCTCTGCTCTGGTTTTTGCTAATATACGCGGATGATTTTCGTAAACATATTTAAGCAAATCTGCGATATCTTTCGCGCTACCGGAAGCGCCTGCGAGCCTTGACGAAGGCATCACAATATCGAGCCCAGTTGGATTCGAAAAATTCAGGTTCGAAAGACCCAGCTCGCGCGCCCTTTCGTTCATAAGCCCGGTGAATTCATCGACATTCCCTCCGCTAAGATACTCGCCCGCCGCCCACGCCCCGTCGTTTGACGACGCCGCCAGCGTAAATTCCTCGAGATCTTCTTTTTTAAATCTATCCCCCGCTCTCATCCCTTCGCTTTCAGGCTCTGAAACCGCTTTTTCGGAAATAGAAATGAAAACACCGGATGGGGATTTTTCTTCAAGCAACAAAATTGTCATCAGTTTGGTAAGACTCGCGAGGGGGCGTGATTCCAAAGAATTTTTTTCATAAAGAACTTTATTTTCGAATATATCAAAAACGTATACGCTCTTTGCTTCAATATTATCCAAAGCGATTTCTCTATCCTCTCTTTGGCTTTCGATAAGCGGTATGAAGGGGTTGGCCGCCTCACGCGATACGGGAACTTTGAAAGTCATTAAAATCAGCAGAAATATTGCGGCGAGTGAAATCTGCCCGATCATTGCTGTTCCCTCCGGGCCGTTGCGCCCAACGGGCCAGAGGCTTCTTTTTTTACCTCTCTTTTTAATAATTCGTCGATTTCTTTTTTAAATTCTTCATAACCTGGCAAAGTTTCGATTTTATTAATGCCCATATATTTTAGAAACTCAAAACTTGGAGAGTAAAGCCAGGACCTTGAATCTTTTGGGTCCGCCTTCCTCTCAATCAAGCCCCTTATCATTAAATTTCTGACAGTGAAGCTCGAATTAACTCCGCGGATATAGTCAATCTGCGAGCGCGAGAGGGGCCCTTTATACACGATTATCGCAAGCGTTTCCAAAGTCGCCCGCGAAAGATCCTCTCCTAGCTCTTCCTTCATATAATCCTCGACAGTGCCCGAAAGTTCTGGCGCGGTTAGAAGCATATATTCGTTATTATTTTTTGAAACCCGAATTCCCCTTTCCGAAAGACTTTCGTCGAGATTTTCTATAGCTCTTTTTACTTCTTCTTTATCTTCTTTTAGAAATTTTGAAAGCTTCTCCAGAGAAAGTGGCTCCCCGGAAACAAATAAAAGCGCTTCGATTTTTTTGCATAATTCTTTATTCATGATTCATTATTCTTCTCAATCTCTATACTCCCGAACCGCTCGTCCTGCCGCGCTAACAAAGCCCCCTCCTTGACCAGCTCCAAAACCGCGAGAAAGCCAATTATGACATCTAATTTATTTTTTGCGCCGACTATGTCGTTAAAAGTAGCTTTTATTCTGGCAGTAAGTCTGCCGATAAGCTCTATCATTTTCTCTTCGATTGAAATTACCTTCTCCAAAGTTTTCTCCGGAAGCTCCATGACTTTAGGAAAACTTTTAACCAAATTCTCCAAAGACTTGAATAAGCTGTCGGCGGTAATTCCCTTGGGTTCGATAAACTCGAATTCATATCCCTTCAAAGCCTCTCTCGAAAACATGGGGTGCCGCATCCAGCCGTCTTTTATGTTTCGGGAAAGTTCGCGTATTCGAGCCAGCAGCTTCAGCCGAAATTCCAGATCATGAATATCGCGCTCCTCTTCTTCCATCAATTCAAGGCCAGGAAGAAGCGATCGCGATTTGATCAGCATCAAGGTAGATGCGACAACGAGAAAATTTGAAACCTCGCCGAGAGGAAAATTAGAAAGCGATTTAATATATTTAACGTAATCGTCCGTAATTTTTCCCAAAGAAACCGCCGTTATGGAAAGTTTTCGCGCTTCAATCAAATCCAACAGAAGATCCAAAGGCCCCTCGAATTCTCCGTGTTTGAATGTGTAGGTCATTTCTTTTTTATCTCGATGCCAATTTCATCAAGCTGCTTTTTATCAACCGCAGAGGGTGCCCGCATCATCAAATCGCGCCCATCGCCGGTTTTCGGGAATGCTATCACTTCGCGGATATTTGGCTCGTTCATAAGAATCATGACTAAGCGGTCAATCCCCGGAGCAATTCCGCCATGTGGCGGCACGCCGTAGCTAAAAGCTTCAAACATATGCCCGAATTGCTTTTCTATATCCTCTTTATTATTTCCAAGAGCTTCAAATACAGCTTTGAGCAATTCTGGATCATGAATTCGAATCGAGCCTCCGCCTATTTCGTACCCGTTTAAAACAAAATCATATTGATCCGCAAGCATATCACCCGGCTCGCTCTTAAATTTCTGCCAAAAATCTTGAGTGTCTTTGACTTGCGGCTTCGTAAACGGATGGTGCGTAGAGTCCCATCTTTTTTCCGTCTCCTTCCATTCAAAAGCCGGAAAATCCAAGACAAACAAGAAGGCCAACTCGTCAGGATCATTTTTATCTTTCCGAATATCCGGCTTATCGCTGCTGTATTTTTCCATCGCTTCCTTGTGCGTCATGCGTGGAATTTTACCGTCATCAGTTAAAGTAAGTTTTTTATTCGGGTATAATTTTTTTGCAATAGCTAAATAAAGATCTTCGGTTAAAGATAGTATATCGTCTCTCTGGACAAAGCTCATCTCGAGATCAAATTGAGTGAATTCCGGCTGGCGGTCGCCTCTGGTATCTTCGTCGCGGAAACAGCGCGCGATCTGAAAATATTTCTCAATGCCCGCAACCATCAATAGCTGTTTATATTGCTGAGGCGATTGCGGAAGCGCATAAAAATTCCCCTGATGCAATCGCGAGGGCACAAGATAATCGCGCGCTCCTTCCGGAGTAGATTTCGATAAAATCGGCGTCTCAACTTCAATAAAATCGCGCTCGGCCAAAAAATCGCGGATAAATTTTATTACTCTGGCGCGTTCTATTAAATTCTTTTTGAGTCTCGGCCGGCGCAAATCTAAATACCGGTATTGCATTCGAACCTCCTCCCCAATTTCATAACCGTCTGTAGATAATTCAAAAGGCGGCGTTTTCGCTTGAGTAAGCACTTCAATTTTGGAAACTTTTATTTCAATTTCTCCAGTAGGCTCATCTAGGTTTTTCATCGCGTCAGGGCGCTTAACTACTTTTCCAGAAATTTTTACCACCCACTCGGGCCGAAGTGTCTCGGCAATTTTATGTAAATCCGGATCATTCGGCGTTACTACAAGTTGAACTTTGCCAGAGCGGTCGCGCAGGTCAAAAAAAATCAGCTTCCCGTGGTCGCGACGGACATCAATCCAGCCGTATAACTCAAGGTCCTTATCGATATATTTTAGCGTTTTTATAAGGTCAATTTTCATGTAATTATCAAGCTTTACCCTACGGGTCGTAGACCCTTACGCCACTTTACCGCTTTTAACATAGGCGCGTAAAGATCGTCGTCCAGCTCTATTTTTAAATCCCGAAGCTCCGATTTGGATGGATCAGACGACTTAAACTTCACAAACGGGAGATCCTCTATTATAGCCAGGGGCGTTTGCTCCGCGCCCTCACCCATAACCAACACGGCCGTGGCGGCGAGCGCATCCATTATATTCGCCTTAGTCATCTTCAGTTTTCTGCCAAATATGTCTGGCGTGCCGATATAATCCAGCAATGCTTCAAATCCGCTATGCGCGATGGCGACTCCGCTTGTTCCCATTCGAAGAGGGGTTGTTTTTGAATCTGTAATTACAACCCCAACTCTTTTTAATCTAAATTTTCTTTTCAAATATTTTCTAATTTCGTTTGCGGTCTCCTGCGGATCTTTCGGCCACAGAACGTAATATCCGTCCGCGTTAGATTCGTCTATCCCCGCCGACGGCGCCAAAATTCCGTTTTTGATAGCAAATATAATTTTATACCTGCTTAATTTTCTCGGCAAAAAAAACTCCGCCTCGCTTTTTATCAATTCATCTTTATCAACATCTCCAATTTTCACAACCCTCCCTTCGCACAACGAAATTATCTTTGATGTCACCGCCAAGATAGAGCCCTCCGGCATTCTCCGGACATATTTGTCCAGAATTAAAAAAATGTCTTCTTCAAAAGCTTTAATCTTATGAGTTTTTATTGGGATTATTTTCATTATCTAAACAATAACTCTCTTGCGATTTTGGGAACTTCTTTTTTGAAATAAGATTTAATCGTTTTCCAGTCAGCTTTAAAGAAAAGCTTTGGCATTGGATCTGCTTCTGCGTCTTCGAAATACACCAGACTTTTTAGAATGTGCGGGACATTATGCTCTTTCTCCAAGTATTGCCTTAAAGCTCGCTGAATTACCGAAAGAAGCGGATCTCGATTGAGCACATACCAATAGAGGTCGATGAAGTCGCGTTTTTTACCGCGTTGACTAATCGCTATGATCTTCATTGCTGCAATGTCATGCTCTGTAAGTATTGAAATTTTGCCGAAATAAATTTTTTCTTCCGAAGGTTTAAAAAATGGATAAAAAATAAAACTGGCTTTCGCGCCCATAAACTCTCCGTAGAGAGTCCCTTCATCGCGCATATTAGTGACCCACTCGCCTGTTTCGAAGAGTTCGCGTTCCAGAACGCTTTCATTAAATTCTTGCGTGCAAAAAAAATCCAAGTCTTCTGATTGCCTGTGCCCTGCCTGTAGCGCTAAAGCTGTGCCACCTGCAAGATACCAATTCGGCCGCGCAACAAATTTCGCTTCCTTTAATCTTTCTATAGCACGCTTGGTTGCGCGCGGGAGAGTGTCAAGATGCAAAATATGCATGGATGAACTTATTTAAGCATGAGCGACCAAAGCGCTTTGCTTTTCTTATGCAACTGTGCGCGCGGCAATAAAAGCACTTTCTTAATGGCACGTATTGAATAATGCTGCCACATCCACTTTACTTCTTTGCCGTTTCCAAAATCCAAAATGCGCTCAATGACATAACGAGCGTTTTTTTTCGGATCAATGGTCTTCGGATCAACGTCCCAAAAAAGGGACTGCCGAAATGGAATTACCTTCTTCATAATATACATATATTCTAGCATATTCCCGCTTAAAATTCTATATGGATTCAATCTAAATCTCCTCGACAAATTCTTTAGATTCCTTCTCTGTTTTTTCCATCACATAGTAATACAGAACCATTTTCAAACTAGCCGGTCCACACATGCCCGCATGAAGTGTTTCCTGAAATGGCTTTACCGGAATAAGATTAGACATCAGATCTCCACTCCGAGCTTTTCGCGGATTATTTTCTTTATATGCTCGTGTTCAAGTCTTAGCGCTGTGTATTCAAGTACCCTGTCCAGTAGTTGTGGGAATTCCTCTCTGTCGGGTTTTTTGTTAACTGCTTCAGTCAGCCCTTCAAGTTTTTTGCCGATAGCCACAAATTCCACATTCACTTCTTTTTGCCTAGCTAGCTCTTTCAAATCCTCTTTAGTCGCCAATCCCTTCAGTTCTTCCTTTGTTGCAAGGCTTTTTAAGTCTTCCTTTTTAGCGACTTCCTTTAACGCTTCTTTCAGATCTTGCTTAGTTAAAGCCATATTAAATATACTATACCCGCCCGATCTTAAGTCAAACTGTCCTTTATTGCCTCCAAAATATCCGCGTGTTTGCAAGGCTTAAATCTTCTCGACAAATTCCTTAACTTTTTTCTCCATCTGAACCTGTTCCGCACGGGCCGGAACACGCACCCAGAAAGTGCTCCCTTTGCCTATCGTTTAACCGGATATATCGCAATGAGTTGGTGGATAATCATATCATCCCACGAGGTAATGTAAGCAGGTTTAAAATCAAACCAAACTCGCATAAAATCTCCGCGTTTCAATTTTCGTAAACCGCCAATCTCCGGATCTTGCAAATAAATGTGGTCATCATCAAGACCAACGACCACCGAAAGATGACCATCAGGAACTTCCGAATCCCCATAGTCAGTCCTCCCTCTTGTAAACCAGTTGACTATAACTGGAACTTTCTTATCCAACCATTTCTGAATATCATCAAACGTGTTGTTGTTTTTTATTTCAACTTTGAATCCAAGACTTTCCGCGGCTCGCTTTATACATTCGTCGCTCGTTCCTAAATTCTTGTCTGTCCCGCAAAGTTCAGCCAACTCGCTCTCTGTTTTTTCCATCCCATAGTAATCCAGAACCATTTTTAAACTAGCCGGCCCGCACATGCCTACATAAAGTGTTTCCTGAAATGATTTCACGGGGAGTAAATTTACATTGTCCATATCTAGATTTTAATACTTAATATGTCGAAAGCCCAAGGTGATTCCATGGCATTGAACCATTACGGCTGTTCTTGACGGAAATGGCAAAAACATTTATACTTCTGAAAACGTTGCTTTAACATAAAGTTGTGAAATAAACTCATGTGAAGGAGAGAATATGAAAAAAACTAAACCAAGAATTCTAAGCGGCTTCATGGAGCTGCTCCCTAAAGATCAACTCGTCTTCAACTGGATGTTCGATACCATTCGAGCCACCTATGAGCGCTTCGGGTTCACCCCAATTGAGACACCAGCAATTGAATTAAGTGAAATACTTTTGGCAAAGGGGGGCGGTGAGACAGAAAAGCAAATCTACAGATTTATGAGAGGCGATACGGATCTCGCATTGCACTTTGATCTTACCATTCCGCTTGCACGTTATGTCGCCGAGCACTACGGAGATCTTGTATTTCCATTCCGACGCTATCAAATGCAAAAAGTCTGGCGCGCGGAACGTGCTCAAAAAGGAAGGTTCAGGGAATTTTATCAATGCGACATCGATGTAATCGGCAGTCTTAATCCATTGATCGATGCGGAAATACCGAGCGTCATCTATTCGGCATTCAAAGCACTTGGGTTGGACGACATAACCATTCGGATAAACAATCGTAAATTACTTGCGGGATTCATGGATGCCTTGGATGTCAGAAGCAAGGCGATGGAAATATTGCGTGCAATCGATAAAATCGAGAAGCAAGGCGATAGCGCCGTCATAGAAGAGCTTGTGTCTCTTGAAATCACCGAAAAAAAGGCGGGACAAATTTTGGAGTTTACCAAAATGACGGGGCCCAACAATGAGATCCTGTCTTCCATGGAAGCGCTCGCAATCTCTAACGATCTTTTTCAAAAGGGGTTAGAAGAATTGAGAACGGTTTCCGAAGCGGTCAAAGCGTTCGGCGTGCCTGAGAAGAGTTACAAGATTGATTTAACTATCGCGCGCGGCCTCGACTATTATACAGGCACCGTGTACGAAACTATCCTAAACAAATACCCAGGAATAGGAAGCGTTTGTTCTGGCGGTCGTTATGACGATCTTGCACAATACTACACCGACAAAGAATTGCCTGGAGTTGGAATTTCCATCGGGCTAACAAGACTCTTTTACCAACTATGTGAAGCTGGCATGGTAAGCCCAAACCAATCTACCCCGAGCAAGGTTCTCATTAGTCACCTGGGAACTGGATATCTTGGAAGGTGTTTGGAAATAGCTACTTCTCTGCGCGAAGAAGGTATAAACACCGAGGTTTATTTCGATTCAGAAAAAATCGGCAAGCAGCTCCAATACGCCAACAAGCTCAAAATTCCCTTTGTTCTGATCGTTGGAGAAAATGAAGTAAAAAGTAATTCGGTCACACTAAAAGAAATGAGAACCGGAGAACAGAGATTAGTCACTCTCGCCGAAACAATCAAGTCAGTAAAATCAACGTTCTAACTACGCCGTAAGGAGGATTTATGAAAAGTCAGGATGCGGAAGCTGATCATAGTCATAGTGAGTACATCATAACTTGCGATCTCGGAAACAACATCGCACGCCTGCGACACGCCAGCTTAAAAACACCAAAGCCAAACGATCCATTTTTCAAAGAATTCCAAAAAGAAATCGCGCATCGGATTGAGTCTGCGTTGCCTAAAGTTAGAGTTCGCACAATCAATATGGAAGATCTCGCCGAGGAAATTCTTGAGAAAGCTCTCGAGAAAAAATCTCTCTTGAAGAATGCGGCCGTCATAAGCACATGCGTCGAGATTGCCGCTCCTCGAAGAGGTCACACTATAGAGATCAATCGGATTGTCGATCTCAATGGTAAAATTCTCGGATTAGGCTCACGGCCGGGACACCCCACCATTGACGTTCAAATTGAAGGGATTCTTTCTCTGGCTGGCCGGCAACCAGTGGTACTGGTTGAAGATGGGTCATTCACTGGTAATACGATCTGCTATATCCTGAAAAAGCTGAGAGAGCGAGGCCTAACGGTAGACGCAATTGTGCTTGGCATCGGCTTTCCAAAGGCACTTGAGAATATTGCGCGTGTCTTCAATGGAGAAGTTCACACCGTCGAGAAATTCAATCATCTTATCGACTGGATGCCCGATCACGACTTCTTCCCGTTTTCCCCGAACTGTGGCAGAGTGTTTGGTATCAGATTGGCAGATGGCGAAATTTTTCCTTTCTATACCAATGATGGAGCCTCATACTGCTTCCCATATAATTCCCCTTTTGGTCGTTTAACCGATTGGGCTAGCGTCCCGAAGGAGGCTGTAGTCTCTCTATCGCTTTTCTGCCTAAGTCAGGCAATCGAACTTTTCCAGCGTCTGGAAAAAATGAACGACAAAAGAATCAGAATTGCCGACTTAAGAGAAGTCAAACCCGCGGTTTCAATACCGATAAGTGTTGGGCAAAGGGAGTTGCCACGCACGAATACAAGGATAATTGATCTCCTCAACGACGCTTGCCAGGAATTATCCTGAGCAATCATCAGAAACCGAATGGCCTGTACTCAATAAGAGGCAGGCCATTTTTCATTGTTTAACTTTTCGATTCTCTATAAGAGTTATCAAAACTTCAATCGCCTCTTTCGCATTCTCAACCCCCACCACTTTCAGTCGCTTCCTATCATCAATAAATTCACCAGCTAATTTCTCGCTCCATCCTCCAGAATTTTTTAAAGCGATGATGGGAATACCGGCCTGATATGCAACCACCATTTCGTTAAGGGTTCCCGACCCGCCATTAATTGTAATTATTCCATCACAGCTCAAAACCAAACTAAATTCTCTTCCGCCTCCCCTTTCCAAACCTGTGGCGATTATAATATCTGCTTCGTTAAATACATCATCCAATCCTTTTCCGTATGTAACTCCTACTGTCAGGCCGCCAGCTTTTTTAGCGCCTCTGCTTGCCGCAGTTGATAATGAATCAAAATCGCGCTCAGCTCCAAAAACCAACACCGCCCCCCGTTTTGCTATTTCTTCCCCTACTTGTTCGGCTAAAACCTCCATATCTTTTCCATATTTCAAATCTTCGCATGCTCCCATTACCCCTATTTGTAATTTTCGTAGTTTCATTTGCAATTTGACAATACCATACTTCTATCTTTTTGTCATTAAAACATCGCAGAAATATTTTTTTGAATCAAAATAAAATTTTTCTTCCTTAAAATGAGCTTTTTTAATAATCTGCCTGATTTGAGATTCTGAATATTTAAATGAATATTCTGTGTGAATTGATTCCCATTCGTCAAAAGTAATTTTTTTTCTAGCCTGCTCAATATAAATTTCCTGCTTTTCAGTACTCAAAAGATAGCTTTCCATAGCTTCTATCGATGGGTTATAAGTTCCAATTAGACGATTTTCTTACAACATATTCCAATCCTTCTAAATAATCCCCCCTGTTATAGCTAGAACTTCCGCGCCTTCGAAGCGCTGTAAATATTAGTTCGGTCTTTGAGCCATCTCCCGGCCCAAACTCGATCAAATTAAAATTGTTATAATCAAAGTTTGTTATTTCATGTTCGTTGGCTTTTAATATCTCAATCTCACATTTTGTAGGATAGTATTCTTTTTATATAGTTATTTTTTCAAATATCTTACTGCCATTGCTATCATAAAAATATTTCGATGAAAGACGTTTTTGACTTCCTGTGAGCCCACGGATAACATCGCGTAAAAAAATTTTTCCATGCCCGATGTTTCCCTTTCCCGATATTAAGTTTATAAATTTATTCATAACTTTCCTGGGGTTCCGAATAAAAAGGCTTCTTCTTTTGGCTTTGTGCGCCCTCGAACGAACACTACCCCTCCATCACTTTTTATCTTGACGGGAACTCCGCCATCGAAACCAATCAAAGAACCCTCTTTCACGAATTCAAAATCTTTAAAATGTTTGGCCGGCTTAAAATTCTGCTTTGTCATATACATTTTTTTGACAGTGAAAAGCTTCTGTTTCCTAACAGTGAGCTTACGGCCATTGACGGCTCCAAAATATTTTAAAAAACTTAAAACTGCGCTTTTCGCTTTTTTAATTGCACTTGGATCAAAATTATACCCGCATTCAACACAAATACCTTGCCCCCCATTTTTATTGACGAAATAATCTGTGCCGCCATGCTGAATTTTGTCCCATCCATTGGATACTATTGAAAAAGGTAGGTATCTTGCGACTTTGAATGACCTTGGCTCGCAAATTACGAACGGCTTTGCTTTCGGCGTCGCGCTTGAATGAATATCGAGAAGAGCATTACATTTTCGAAGTATTCCCTTTAATTCTCTTGCGCGTTGATATTCATAACTTCTTTTCTGTTCGCTAGAAAGTTGCGAAGATTTAACAAATAATCGATTCAAATCCTTGTCTACAAATCTTTTCTTATCACGAATCGCTTTTTCGTTTGCAAAAATAAAAGTAACAGTCCCCCTAATAATATTGATATTAGGTAGAAGATTCTTGATTGCAGCCACCCCGCAAATTTCAGTACCGTGAACGCCAGAGATTACAGCTAAATTTTTTCCCTTTACCTTGCCTTTAATGTTTATAACTCCTGAAATCATATTCATTATTATAAAGTCTCGATGAGCTATGCCCCAAAAGGCATAGCTCATCGATTTTATTCACATTTCATCGCTGGCTTTAAACGAAGCCGTTCCTTAAGTCCCTCAAAAGTTGTAGCTTGAATTACCCTTCCATCATCACAAGGATATTTAGCAACCTTAATATATTCGGCCGCTGAATACCATTGATAAGTAAGTGAGGCGCCTGGAAATTGGCGAGTCCTCGTAATCGCAATTTTTATCCCCTGGGCAACAAGATCATCATTTCTCCGATCGATCATATCGTGCGCAATGCCAATTCCTCGGTAGTCTTTTCGAACACCAACTTCGTCTTGATAACCAACAACTGTATCCGGGCAGCAGCCATAATAGTGCGATAGAGATTGAGAAAGCTGGATATCGAGTTTTTCCTCCAACGCCCTGATGGTGATTGGATATCCCCAACTAAAGCCGACTACTTCCAATTCATGATTAATCGCCAGCCAACACGAAGCATCTGCTGTTATTTCCTTTTTAAGATCGCGGAGGACTTGGTCAGCTGGCCAAAATTCCTGAAGCGGCTGAACGCAAGTTGGACAAACTCGACTAACTAAAAAAGGTTCCTGCTCTCTACCCCAACTCTTTGAACATGCTTGGCACTTAAGCCATTCAGACCAAGGTTCAAAAGCGAAGACGTCTCGATAACAACTTATGAGACTCTCAATCAAACCGGCCCTTATCTCACGATCAAAACCAAACCTGACTAGAGAAATATTCATGATTAACCCCCCTTCTTAAAAAAATCAAAAAACTATATCTAAAAAGGCTAACATTTTCATGATACTTTGTCAAAACCATGTATCCAACGCTAAATTTTCTCAACAAATTCCTTAACTTCCTTCTCTTTTTGAACTTGCTCGGCGCGTGCGGGAACCCGCACCCAAAAAGTGCTTCCTTTGCCTGGACCGTCCGATGTCGCCCAAATCTCCCCGCCGTGATCCGTTACGATTCTCTTTGCAAGATAAAGCCCGAGCCCGAGCCCGTTTGTATTAACCTTGCTCCCCCCCTCCCCGCGCGAGAATCTCTTAAATATGCCGGCGAGATCTTCCGTGGACATTCCGACTCCGGAATCCGACACAGAAAAAAGTATGTTTTTCCCCGTTTCTGTTTTCTCTTCTTCGAGTTTAAGCGTTACCGAACCCTCCGGAGTATATTTAATGGCGTTATCCACCAAGTTCATTATCACCTGCCTGAATTTATCTTTATCCAACATGGCTTTTGCAAGCGGGCCAGCCGGCTTTTCGTAGCGAAGTTCGAGCTTCTTTTCTTTAACCACCTCCATAAATTCTTCATAAACGCTCTGGATCATCTCCTCCGCCTGCGTCGGCTCGAACATATATTTCATCTTGCCGGATTCGATCCGGGAAAGGTTCAGGAAATCCCCGACCAAATTTATCAAAGTCTCATTTGAGATGTAGATCTTCCGCAAAGCATCATTAAGCTGATCCGCAACTTTTCCAAAACTCCCCTCTTGGATCATAGATATATATCCCTTGATAACCGTCAAAGGCGTCCTTAGCTGATGCGACGCCAACGAAACAAACTCGGATTTCATCTGATCCAATTTTTTTAGTTCTATATTTGCTACCTTCAAATCCTCCGCTAATTTCCCTATTTCTTCCCTTTGCCTGACCTCCTGCAAAACACTGCGGATTAAAAGGATACTAAACATGATAACTCCAAGAAGAACCAAGCCATTAAATATGAATTCTTCTGGAGATACGGATCCAACAAATCTGATCAATATGATTATATTTATTAAAGTGATAAATATTTCCGTTGTAACTACCCGCGTGTTCAGAAGATTATGGCGTGTGATGGCATAGGCAATAGAGATTGCCATCGCAACAATACTAATTTGTCCGAACCAATTTAGGTAAAAAATTCCAAATATTGGCAGAAGCATATTTGAAGAAGTTGCTAGTATTGTAGAAAAAAAAGTCCCTAAAAATACAAAT
>MFIO01000027.1:0-486 GCA_001780775.1 Candidatus Giovannonibacteria bacterium RIFCSPLOWO2_12_FULL_43_11c
TTCTTTTGAAAATGGATATTCTGGCGATGGACCATAGCAATCAACCTTAACCTTCTCCATATCAATGCTTTCATCAGCAAATATCCATTCTTGCGATACAGACGAATCTGCCCAAGAGGCAGTATAGACTTTGACATCGTTATCAACTAAACATTGAACAAATGAATCTTTTTTCTGTTCTGAAGCTTGATATTTTACTTCTCCGTAAGTTCCTGTGCCAAGCGACACTGAGCCAACAAGCGCAGCTACAACAATTGTCCGAATGTTTTTCGGTTTTACGTGTTGCTTTAACCTACCCACCAAATCATGATGATCTCCAAATCCTTTGTCGTGGAGATACTGATAAGAAGCCATAGTTTTGCATTGTTCTCTACGAGAAAGTTGTTGGAATGCTTTCAGTTCTCTTTCATCTGGAGCTTGCCTGTATGCTGAAACCATAATATTAACTTTGGAAGGATTGTTTAAAAAACTTCTCTAGCAAAATCG
>MFIO01000027.1:536-5026 GCA_001780775.1 Candidatus Giovannonibacteria bacterium RIFCSPLOWO2_12_FULL_43_11c
TTTTTACCTTTACATTGCTCGACTATCTTATAGCCTGAGTCGTAGCATTGAACAACAATATTGTCTCTAAAAGTTGGCCATGCTTCTCCCAATTCTGATTCTAAGTCTTCTTCCTGTTCAACACAGGGGCCGCACCACCAGGCGCTATAAAGATGCACATTCTTTTCGATCAAGCAATCAGTAAGGCTTTTTTGTTCTTCTTCACTGCCGCATCCGGCGTAGATGAAGGCTCCTGCAGTTAAAGCCGTTATTATTTTTCGTAAAGAGCGCAGATGATCCATAACCATGTCTTAATCTAATTCTATTTATGGTTTTAGCATATATTTTATAGCCATTATTCTGCGGCTTAGTAGAAAAAGTTGCAAGAAAAAAACGTAAAGTATTTAAATTAAAGCTCTACCCAAGCTTCAAAACCAAGAATTAAATATTAATCTAAAATCAGAGGGTGCAATTCAAATGATTGAAGTTAGTTTATTAGCAATTATAATTAGTTTTGTAGCTTTAGCTTATGCCGGATATCTTTCTTTTAGGGTTATGAAGATTAATCCTGGAAATGAAAAGATGAAAGAGATTTCCAACGCCATCAAAGAAGGGGCGATGGCTTACATGGCCCGCCAATACAAGACTATTGCCGTATTTGCGTTGATTATTTTCCTTGTTTTATTAAAGTTATTTGAAACTCCGATAGCTTTAGGATTTTTATTAGGGGCCGTTCTTTCGGGACTTTCCGGTTATATCGGGATGAGCATCTCAGTTAGAGCTAATTCTCGAACCGCGGAAACCGCTAAAAAAGGTTTGAAAGAAGCTTTAGACGTTGCTTTTCAGGGCGGTTCAGTTACCGGAATGGCCGTAGTTGGGCTTGCTTTACTTGCGGTAAGCACCTTTTTTTATTTTTATCCTAACCCAGGCATGTTGGTGGGGCTAGGGTTTGGCGCTTCATTAATTTCTTTATTCGCCAGAGTAGGGGGAGGAATTTATACCAAAGCGGCAGATGTAGGGGCAGATTTAGTTGGGAAAATTGAAGCAGGAATTCCTGAAGATGATCCGCGAAATCCGGCAACAATTGCCGACAATGTTGGGGATAATGTTGGAGATTGCGCCGGCATGGGCGCTGACTTATATGAAACTTACGTCGTTACTTTATTAGCGGCAATGTTGTTAGGAATCATCCCTAGTGTCTCCGCTGGTTTCAATCAAGCGGTAGAATATCCTTTGATGTTAGGTTGTGTTGCAATCATCGCTTCTATTTTAGGAACATTCTTTGTTAAATTGGGAAAATCAGAAAATATCATGATGGCTTTGTACAAAGGATTAATTGCAGCTGGTATTTTTTCCGCAGTTGGATTTTATGCCGTAACGTATTACACTAAAAATCCAATTGATTTGTTTTTAGCCGCAATCGTTGGTTTAGTGGTTACTTTATTAATCAACGTCATTACTGAATATTATACCAGCACAAAATATCGGCCGGTTAAAAAGATCGCTGAAGCTTCTAATACCGGAGCGGGAACAAATTTGATCACTGGTTTAGCTATGGGTCTGGAATCAACTTTGCTTCCGGTTTTAGTTATCTGCGGCGGAATTATTGCCGCTTATATGTTAGCTGGAATTTATGGTGTTGCCATCGCTGCTGTTGCAATGTTGTCCTTAACTGGGGTTGTTATTGCTTTAGACAGTTACGGGCCAATTACCGATAACGCCGGCGGTATCGCTGAAATGGCTGGCTTAGATAAAAAAGTCAGAAACATTACCGATGCTTTAGATGCAGTTGGAAACACCACTAAAGCTGTTACTAAAGGTTACGCCATTGGCTCTGCCGCTTTAGCTGCATTGGCTTTATTCGCTGCTTTTTCCCATGAGATCACCGCACTCACCGGAACACCAGTTAGCTTTTTATTGACTAATCCTGCGGTCTTGGTGGGATTATTTATCGGAGCTTTGTTGCCGTTTATCTTTTCATCTTTATGTATGACTGCAGTTGGAAGTTCAGCTCATGAAATAGTAATTGAAGTGCGCAGGCAATTTAAAGAGATCAAAGGATTGATGGAAGGAAAAGCTAAACCCGAATACGGTAAATGCGTCGATATCGTAACTAAAGCTGCCTTAAGGAATATGATCCTTCCCGCGGTGTTAGCTATTGCTGCTCCGCTTTTAGTTGGATTATTATTGGGAATAAAAGCATTGGGCGGATTGTTGATGGGAGTTATCTTAAGCGGCTTAATGATGGCTTTGTTTATGTCCAATACCGGAGCAGCCTGGGATAATGCTAAGAAATTGATCGAGAAAGGCTCAGGAAAAGGTTCTGAGGCTCACAAAGCAGCGGTTGTCGGCGATACTGTCGGAGATCCGTTCAAAGATACTGCCGGACCGGCTTTAAACGCTTTAATCAAAGTCATGAATACTTTTGCCATTGTCTTTGCACCAGTATTAGTAGCTTATGGATTCAATCTGTTTTGATTTAAGCGGGGATTATTATTTTAAATTGTTTTTTAAGTGATAATTTCCTGAAAGCAGTAAAGCATTTCTTAGAACATTACAAGGACTTGCAGGGCAAAAAAGTAGAAGTGACCGGCATTAAAGGAATTAAAGAGAACCTTGCATAATTCATCTTTTCTTGGCAAAGTTATCTAAGAGACTTTGAAATGGTCGTGATTTTGCCCTAAAACAAGTAAAAAATTAGCAAAATCCCTATTTTTCAAAGTTCTCTAAAGAAGCCAGGGAAGAATTTACCCGAGCAGTAAAGAGATTTAAGAAGTAAGTTGGCTGTGGGAGTTTAGGCAATGGTAAAATATTGCTGGATGAGGTCTTCAACATCGCTTCGTAAGGTACTCATTTGTTTATGATAAAACTCATTAGCTCCCGCTTCTATCCATTGTGGTTGGAATATTCTTTCAGAAGACATACCAATAATGACCACAGACAAATCTTTCTGGCGTACTTGTGCACAGGCCTCGTAACCTACTGGGTGGGGCATCTCAGTATCTATAAACATAATATCATAAGTTGCTTTTTCGTGTGATGCTAAAACATTTTCAGGTCCCAAAAGAGTATCAACAAGAAATCCGGTTCTGGTAAGGGGTCTTCGAAGAGCATTACATATACTTACATCATCATCAACTATCAATACTTTAATCTTCTTCTTCATCTTTCTATTCAGAATGAGTATTATTTATAATTCTTTCTTCAAACCTAGCTTTTTTACTTTCCTATGCAATGTTTCCGGGCGGAGATTAATTCTCCGTGCAGTCTCAGCAATTTTCCAACCATATTCTTTTAATGCTTCAGAAATAAATTGTTTCTCAAATTCACGTTCTTCCTGCCTCCAGGTGAAATGATAATGCGGCAAGATTTTAGCGATATTTCGAGACAAAGCCGGTACTTCCTGGTAGATCTTTTCCATTTTTTGTGGTTGGATGATCTCTTTATATTGATCTAAGGTTGAGCGAATGGCTCTATCAATGAAATGCTCTTGATCATTATCATTTACCTCAGCTTGCTCTTTATTTTTCTCAATAGTAATCCCTAAATCTTTCACTACGCGATGAATACTTCTTCTATCCAAGCCCAAAAATTTTGCGGATTGAGAAATATTGCCTTTCTGCATCCGCAATTGGTTGCGCAAAAATTCTTTTTTGAATTTTACTTTTGCTTCTTGGAATGATGATGAAGGGACATAAAATTTCATGGGCAGTGGATTCTGCAAGCGATCAGTAATATCTGATTCAACTTTAGGGATAGCGATCCCCCAACTTTTCTCCATGGTTTCTTCTAATAATACTGCTACTTTTTCTTTGATGGTTTCCTCAAGGTTTTTCTTACTCATCTTGTATCCGCCAAGAAGTTCCTGCAGGAAAACCATACAAAAATATCAACGCCGCCAGAAGGATTTTCTCTTCTATTAAGAAATATCCCCCTAAAAAAGCAAGATAATGAAAGAAATAAGCTATTTTTGATTGAAGTTTTAAATCCACTAAACATAAGATTACAAAAATTGCTCCAAAAACTGGAACCAATACTAAGAATGTAGAATACAAGGAATAGATAATAAACAGCGAAATGATGAGCAATAAAGCCCGGCGAAGATACTGAAAATATTTTTTTCCGTCTAAGAGTTCTTCTGCTGCAATGTACGAGAGAGCTATCCCTACCGGAAAACCCGTCAGCGCCAAAGCTGCAATTACTAATTCAGTCAGCATGCTCATGTTTCAATTCCTCTTTAAAGCGATCCACAAATCGATCCCAATCTTCCTCTTTGATAACTGCACCGCAAGCGTTAGGATGCCCACCACCATATCCACTAACTCCCACTAACGCTCGCTCTAAAGCATCTACAATCCGAAACTGAGCGCGGATGCTGGCTTTCATTTCTCCTGACTTTTTTCTGGCAATAATAATCACTTTCTTTGGATAGGTAGCAGCCAATTCATTAGCGATATTAGTTGTAAATGACCATTGCGCTGAAGTATAGGTAAAGAGCACGATTTTACTTT
>MFIO01000028.1 GCA_001780775.1 Candidatus Giovannonibacteria bacterium RIFCSPLOWO2_12_FULL_43_11c
CGGCCTCGGCATTTTGATGGGTATGCAGAAATACGGCCTTGTTTCATCCAAGCTCGCAGTGAATAAAGATTTGACTTTGGTATAAAAATAAGAAAGCCCCGACCTTTTCAAGTCTGAGCTTTCTTTTCGCGTCACTCCGGATCACTTCGGATACATGGATTATAGATATCGCCCTACATATCCGGAGCATTTAACCGCCTGTGCTTTGGCGCATTTTTTGTGAAATGAATGTTCACAGCAAGGCACGGCGGCTTTTCCAAGAACAGCTTCGTTGGGCGCTTTTTTCTCGCAACGAATACATCTAACATCCGGTTGCCAAGAAGATAGAGGCCGAAATAAAACAAAGCCTGCTAATGGAGTCAGCTTTGCATCCATACTCACCTCCAAAAAATTAAAGATCGATTTTAGCTCGCTTGCGCGAACCGGAAGAAAACAATATGAGTTGAAAAATTTGCTATTTGCTCTATTATACGCCTAATAGTTAAAATGGTCAATAGTTTGACTTAAATATGGGGATATGTTATCTTTAATTAATTATATATGCAGCTTTTTAATGCAATTAAGGTTAGTGAGGAATTTTTAGGAGTGCTTCCCAAAAGAGTTAGAGATGTCATTGAGCGCCGCTTTGGCATTGGAAAATCAAAGGATAGGAAGACTTTGGAAGCGATCGGGACATCATACGGGATAACTCGCGAGCGCGTCAGGCAGATCGAAGCGCATGGTCTCAAAAAGCTAAATTCCAACAACTCTATTAAGGATAAAAAGGACGTTTTTGATGCGTTGAAATCCGAGCTTTTGCGTCGCGGAGGCATTGTCGAGGAAGAAAAATTTCTGTCTTCGCTAGCAAAAACTCAGGAAGAAAAAAATAATATAAGGTTTCTTTTGACTTTAGACAATTATTTTAAGAGGAATAAGGAGGACGAAGAATTTTATGGGCGCTGGAGCGCGGACGAAAAATTGGCTTCCGCGTGCCATGAAACTTTGCGATTATTGCATAAGAATCTCGAAGGGAAAGATCCCATGGAAGACGCGGAGATTAAGGCAAAGCTTGCGGAGATAGCCCAAACTAATTTTAGCCAAAATCTTGGACCAGATGCCCTTGAATCGTGGCTTTCTGTTTCAAAACTAGTTGCAAGAAACAAGCTAGGGGGCTGGGGCTTGGTTGATTCTCCTCATATCTCGCCAAGAGGGGTTCGGGACCTCGCTTTTTTGGTGATGAAACAGCACGGATCGCCAATGCACTTTTCCGAAGTGACGCAGGCGATCAAGAAAAATCTTTCGGAGCCTGCGCACCTGCAAACAGTGCACAACGAACTGATTAAAGATGATCGGTTTGTTTTGGTTGGGCGCGGTCTTTACGCGCTTCGCGAATGGGGCTACGAGCCAGGGACTGTCAAAGACATAATAAAAAATATTCTTACTTCTTCCGGTCCATTGCCAAAAGAGAAGGTCATAGAAAAAGTTCTCAAAGAGCGCCACGTTAAAACAGCAACCATACTTATAAATCTCCAGGATAAGCGCAATTTCAAATCTTTGGACGATGGGTCCATTACCCTCGTTTAAGTTATTTCACATTTTAATTTTTTATGAATATCCTTGCGGAAATACAGGATGTATTATTAGGCCTTTGGTGGGTCTGGCTGACTTTTCTTGCCGGTATGCTTTTTGCCTCATCGTGGATTGCGTGGCGCCAAGCTCTCTACAAGAGAAATATTGTTTGGGCACTCTTGGATATAAAATTGCCGAGGGAAGCGAAAAGAGGCCCGAAAGTCATGGAACAGATAATGATGAATATCTGGGCACTTCGAAATACGCCGGGAAATCTCCGCGAATGGTATTGGGATGGGGAGTCAACGCAATGGTACTCTTTTGAGATTGTCAGTTTCGGCGGGGATATTCATTTTTTTCTTCGCGCGCCTGCGCGCTACGTCAACATCATTAAAGCCAATTTTTATGGACATTATCCGGATTGCGAAGTTGAAGAAGTTCAAGATTATATGGATCGTTTTCCGAAAACCGTGCCCGAACTTTATCAGAGTGGCTACTACTTATTTGGGCTAGAAATGTTTCTTGCTAAAAATAATGCCTATCCCGTCCGGACATATTTGGAATTCGAATCTGACGACGAAATTCAAAACATAGACCCTATCGCGGGATTGCTCGAAGTGCTTTCTAAAATTCAATCGGATGAAGTTGTAATGATGCAGGTTGTCGCTCGTCCGGCATCAATAAATCCACCCAACAAATTAGTCAAACTCTCAGAAGAAGAGATTAAGCGGCTGAAGGAAGAAGCTATCAAAAAAGCTCCAAAGAAAGGAGCGATCTTGGATTTTGAGGATACGATCGGGGCAATATCGTCGCGAACGCCGGGAGAAACGGAGATTATGAAAGCGATTGAAAAAAAAGCTACAAAAAATTATTTCGAAACAATGATTCGTTATATTTACTTGGCGCCCAAAGAAACTTTTAATATAGTTTTGCCGTATCGGGGGCTCCGTATCTCGTTTCAGCAGTTCAGCATACCTAACTCGAACCATTTTGATGTAAATTATCAAACATGGACGAGGACTTGGCTTTGGGAATGGCCGTATATTTTTGCGAAAAGAAGGGGCGAAGGGCACAAAGCGAGAATGTGGGATAATGTGAGAAACCGCAAACTCCCGCAAGGCACCTTTATGGGCAAACTTGCCCAATTCCATATTTTTACCTCGTCTTTTTCCCAGAGAATTTCACTTTTGAATACGGAGGAACTTGCGACTCTCTGGCATCTTCCGACCGAGGCCGTTGTAACCCAGCCTATCATGGAAAGGATCGAAGCTAAGAAAATGGGCCCTCCTCCAAATTTGCCAATCTTCAGGGAGGGGAACAGGGACTTGCCAGAAATTATGAAATAACATGGAAAATTTTGATCCAATCGGCGGCGGCTTTTTAGTCCAAGGAATTGTAGATTTTTTCTCCGGAAAGTCTGGCGGCGGCGCGTGGGATTTTTCAACAATTTATTCCATTTTGGCTTTTTTAAAGGTCATATTCATATTTTTCTTGGTGCTTTTTGTCTGCGGAATAATTTATGTCATCTATGAGTTTAGAAAATTACGCCCGAACTATAAGCTTGTTTATAATGAGAATGCGGTACCTCAAAAGAAAGTCACAAAGAGTCATTGGGGAAAAATTATGGCGAGGTTTGGCGCGGGTACGGAATCGGACTGGAGACTTGCGATAGTTGAAGCGGACAGCTTAGTCGACGAAGTTTTTAAAAAAATCGGTTTTACTGGGGAAACGTTGGGAGAGAGGATTTCTTCGATTACCCCCAATGAGGTCCATTCTATCGCGGAATTAAGAGATGCTCATAAAATACGTAATAATCTAGTCCATACGCCTGGATATAAAATATCAAGAGAAGAAGCGGAGCGGGCATTGCGCCATTATCAAAAAGTACTTGAAGAGCTGGAGATGATATAATTGAGTAGAATGTCAAACGAATCAAAAGTTCAAATAATAACTCATGCGCCTCCTCCTCCAGATTTACCAGTATATCAGCGAGTGGATCCGAAGGGCGTAAATTTTTTCGGACGCACGAATTATGTAGCGGCTCTTGAAGAGAAACGATTCATTTTTGGCATAAAAAGGGGGGACCGCAGGCGGCATATGTATATAGTAGGAAAGTCCGGAGTCGGAAAGTCAAAACTTTTGGAACTTTTAATCAGGCAGGATATTGCTTACGGTCACGGCGTTTGCTTAATTGATCCCCACGGCGACGTTATTCAGGAGATTTTAAATTTTGTCCCAGAAAATAGAATTAATGATGTCGTTCTGATCGATCCTTCGGACACGAAATTTCCTGTTTCGTTCAATCCACTAGATAACGTGCATCCCGATATGAAACACCAATTCACTCAAGGACTGATTGAGGTTATGGAAAAACAATTCGGGGCGAACTGGACTCCTCGGCTTGAGCATGTATTCCGATTTACAACTCTTGCACTTTTGGATTACCCTGCGGCAACAATGCGCGGAATGATCTCTATGCTCACAGACCGCGAATACCGACAGCGCGTCGTTGATTATATAACAGATGACATGGTAAAGCGTTTCTGGGCTGTAGAATTCGCGGATTGGTCCGAGAAATTCGATACGGAAGCGATAATCCCGCTTGTTAACAAGTTGGGTCAGTTTTTATCCGACCCGCTTCTGCGGAATATCTTTGCTCAAAGAGAAAATAAAATTGACCTCGAGAAAATAATGAACGAAGGCAAGATTTTACTCATAAATCTTTCTAAGGGAAGGCTCGGCGAGGAAAACTCTAGTTTTTTTGGCTCTATGTTCATTACGAAAATCAAGCAGGCCGGCATGGCTCGCGCCTCGCTTCCTGAAAAAGAGCGCACCGATTTTTATTTATATGTTGATGAGTTTCATAATTTAGTCACAAATACTTTCGAGAATATATTTTCGGAGGCGAGAAAATACGGCTTATGTCTAATTGTCGCGCACCAATATATGTCCCAGTTGCTTCCGGCAGTTCAAGCGACCGTATTGGGAAATTCTGGCACTCTTGTGGTTTTCAGGATCGGAGGGGACGACGCGAAGAAACTGGAATCGGAAATGACCCCGATTTTCAAGGCTAAAGACATGATCAATCTCGGCATGCAGGAGTTCTACATCAAAATGACGATCGACGGCAATACTTATGATCCTTTTTCTGCGGAGACGCTTAAAATAATGCCCGCGACGCACGGAAGTTTTAAAGAAAAAATATTAAAATTTTCCCGCGATACCTACGCGATTCCGGTTGATGAAGTGAAAAGAAAACTCGAAGAAGAAGAAAAAGAGCTTTTATTTGGAAAAAAGGGCAAGCCAGCCGAAGGGGAAGAAAAGCCCGACGCAAGTCTGCCTGCGGCGGACAAGCAGACGGGCCTGCCTAGCTCCAAAAGTGCTGGCGGGGAGGGCCCATCCCCGATGGTTTAAAAGCCCACTTGGAAGCCGAGCTTCCAAGTGGTATCATTTGCTCATGCGAAAGACAGTTTTTGTTGATAGAGAATTTTATCATCTATACAATCGTGGCGTAGATAAACGCGATATATTTTTAGATAAGTGGGACTTTGAGCGGTTTTTTACGAGTATTGAAGAATTTAATGCCATAGATCCCATTGGCAGTATTTATGAAAACTCTTTTAGTAAAGAAAAACATCGTGCTAAGAAGTTAGTTGATTTTATTGCGTATTGTGTAAATCCGAATCACTATCATTTTATTCTTAGACAGTTGGTTGAAAAAGGAATCGAGAAGTTTATGCATAGGTTTGGAACTGGATATACTAAATATTTTAATAACAAATACAAACGAGATGGAGTTTTATTTCAAGGAAAATTTAAAGCAGTCCGTATTGATACAAATGAATATTTGCTACACCTGAGTTCTTATGTGAATTTAAATGATAGAGTTCATAAACTCGGAAGCCGGTTTTCCAAATCGAGCTGGAGAGAATATCTAAATGGGGGAGAGGGATTATGTAAGAAAAATTTAATTTTGAAACAATTCAAAGAAACTTTAGAATACAAAGAATTTGCGGAGAGTTCGCTCAAAGATATTCTTGAACGGAAGAAGCTACACAAGGAAATGGAGAACTTGTTACTCGAAGCTAATTAAACTAACTTGGAAGCCGAGCTTCCAAGTTGCTGCTAAAAATGACGGAGCGGCTCCGATGATCTGATTTTTTGAATTAAAAAAGGCCGAATGTGAAGTTCGTCCTTTTCATTGTGCACCGATTTTACTTAGCATGAGTATCAAGATAATTGAAACCATCACCAATGCTCTTAAAGCATATATCGTGGCCAACAAATCTTTTTTTCTCATCGCGACGGCAACCGAAAGAATGCCAGCTAGCCATATGCCTCCCCACATTATGAATGACTCCTCGTTGGTATTGGCGTACCAAAGTTTGGAGAAAGTTGGGAAATATGCGATGAATAGAATAAACTGGGAAATTAAATTTGTCGTGAAATGGTTTCTCTTGATCAGCCAGATAACGATCATAACTAGAGAGAGGGAAACACAAATCTTGTCCGTTGTGCTGATTGGGAATATGCTCCAACCGCGCGTAGCTACAATCGCTATAACTATAGAGGTTACAATGAACGCGTCGCAAAGGTTCATAATATTATCAGACAGGTTCCGGCCATTTATCTGTGCCTTGTTTTCTCTCTCGAATTTATAGCTGGCCAGGCTTACGACTACGGCAACAAAAAAAAGAAACCATGTTGCGAATGACCCAACAGGTTCACCGCGATAGATAAGACATATGTAATATATGCCACATCCAATCATCAGCGATGCTGCGAGTAATTTCAGGATTTTATCCACAAACTCACCTCCTAAATTAATTAAGGAAATTTGACTCAATCTAGCATATTTTCTGGAAATAATCAATAATAGTGTATATGAATTCTGAAACAAAGAAGTGCCAAAATTGTAAACAAAACTTTACCATTGAACCTGACGATTTTAAGTTTTATGAAAAAATCTCCGTCCCGCCGCCAACCTGGTGCCCGGAATGCCAGTTGATGCGCCGCCTTTCTTTCAGAAACGAACGGATGCTGTATCGAAGGAACGAATCTTTAGAAGGACATGAGATAATCTCTATTTTTTCCGCGGATAAGCCCCTTACGGTCTACGCTCAGGAATATTGGCAAGGAGATAGATGGGATCCCATGCGATCCGCCCGGGATTATGACTTCTCGCGGCCCTTTTTTGAGCAACTCGGAACACTACTAAAAGAAGTTCCATGGCAGTCGCTTATGAATTGGAATAATGTCAACAGCGATTATTGCAATATGACTACCGACAACAAAAATTGTTATTTGGTTTTTGGCGGAGATTTTAATGAAGACTGCGCGTACTCGACATTCAATTTTTATAGTAGAAATGTATATGACACGTACTGGGTTAACAAATGCGAACTATGCTATGAAGATATCGACGCTACAAACTCGTATAAGGTATTTTTCAGTCAATATTTTCGAGACAGTACCGACTCGATTTTTATTTATGACGGCGCGAATCTGAATAATTGCATCGGATGCGTGAATTTACGCAACAAATCGTATGCAATTTTTAATGAACAGTTTTCAAAAGAAGATTATTTAAAAAAGTTCGCGGAATTTGATTTCGGCAGCTACAAAAAATTAATTGAATTTCAGGAGAAATTTGCGCAATTCAAGTTGGAATTTCCTCGGCGATATGCCGAGATCGTCAAAGCGCCCGGATCGACCGGCAATAACATTTACAACGCAAAGAAAGCAATCAATTGCTTTGATATCGATAATGCCGAAGATTTGAAAAATGTTTTTCTTGCCGGATGGGGGCTCAAGGACGCAAGAAATTGCAATCATCTGGGGCATAAATCCGAGCTGGTCTACGATTCGGTTGCCATTTTTTCAAATACAAGCAGAATTAAGCATTCGTGGATTACCTCAGCATCCCATGATATGACCTACTGTTTCAATTGCCGGGGATCTAATAATTTATTCGGTTGCGTTGGAATAAAAAACAAAAGCTATTGTATTTTTAATAAGCAGTACTCAAAAGAAGAATACGAGGATTTGGTTCCCAAAATCATCCAGCAGATGAACGCAATACCTTATGTAGATAAAACGGGGAAAGTTTATAAGTATGGAGAATTCATTCCGTCAGAGTTAAGCCTTTTCGCGTATAACGAAACGGTTGCTCAAGAGTACTTCCCATTGACCAAGGAACAAGCAATCAATCAAGGCTACTCATGGAAAGACCCTGAACCCAGAAACTACCAAATCACTCTCAAGACAGAAGACATGCCAGACCATATAAAGGACGTTAAAAATAACATTCTAGATCAGATCATCCAATGCGCTCACAATATTGGGACATCCGATGTCCAGAATTGTAACGAGCAATGCACCGAAGCATACCGCATTATTCCTCAAGAGTTAGATTTCTTGAGAAAGATGAATTTACCTCTCCCTCGTTTATGCCCCAACTGCAGACATTACTCTAGAATCAAACAGAGAAACCCACTTAAGCTATGGCATAGGAAATGCCAATGTGCTGGATCTAAATCAGAGAATCAAGTCTATGCTAATACTATCGCTCATGAACACGGCGAGAATCATTGTGAAAATAGTTTTGAGACTACATATGCTCCTGAAAGGTCGGAAATTATTTATTGCGAAAAATGCTATCTTAGGGAGGTGGTATAAACAAAGGTCGATTATCTCTAAAAATATTTTATGGTCTTTGTATATATAACTTGCGCCTCCCAGGAGGAGGCAAAAAAACTTGGGAAAATTCTTCTCGAGAAGAAGGGCGCTGGATGCGTGAATATTTTTCCGGTTCTATCAATGTATCCCGAGAATGGATCGATTAAAGAAGCGGGGGAATACGTTTTGATCGTGAAAACCATTGATTCTAAGGTGCAGGACGTCGAAGATATAGTCAGGAAAAATCATTCGTATAAAGTGCCGTTTATCGGGACTATTTCGCTTACTCGATTGAACCGCGAATATAAAGAATGGCTTACTGGGGCGATTGCGTAGCCCGCTCTGCTGGACGATATGCTAGAATATAGTTATGGCGGAAACGCAAACAACAGAGCAGGAGAAAGTCGTATATTTCGCAAAAACTAACTTCCGGGGCTCGGATAGAGTTTTTGGCATAAAAAAACGCGACCGGCGCCAGCATTATTACGTTGTCGGAAAAACAGGGACGGGAAAGTCCGAGCTTTTAAAAAATTTGATTTTGCAGGATATAAACAATGGTGAGGGCGTAGGCGTGGTTGATCCGCACGGCGAGCTTGTCGAAGATGTTTTGAGAAAAATACCTGCGGCAAGAATAAACGACGTGATTTATTTCAATCCTTCGGACATGGATTTCCCGATTGGTTTTAACGTGCTTGAAGTCCCAAATCCTTTATATAAACATTTAGTCGTGTCGGACTTAATGGCGATTTTTACGAAGATTTGGGCGAATGTCTGGTCCGCGCGAATGGAATATATTCTGCAGAACTGCATTTTGGCCTTGCTTGATACTCCCGGGACAACTCTCTTGGGCATCCCGAGAATTCTAGTGGACAAAAATTATCGCGAACGCATTGTCAGGAATATCAAAGATCCAGTTGTGCGGTCATTTTGGACGCACGAATACGAAACTTGGCGCGATCAATTCAGGAACGAAGCTATTGTTCCTATTCAAAACAAAGTCGGGCAGTTTTTGAACACGCCATTTGTGCGCAATATCGTCGGTCAGCCCAAGAGCACTCTTAACATCCAGGATGTAATGAATTCCAGCAAGATTCTTTTGGTGAATGTTTCAAAAGGAAGGATGGGTGAGGACAACGCCGCATTATTGGGCGCCATGATTATAACGAAGCTGCAATTGGCTGCGATGGAAAGAGTGAGGATTGCTGAAGAAGAGCGGAAGGATTTTTATCTTTACATAGACGAATTTCAAAACTTCGCGACGGATTCGTTTGCTTCAATTCTCTCGGAGGCGAGAAAGTATCGCCTGAATTTGATTATAGCGCATCAATATATCGGCCAACTTATCTCGGACACGTCAACCAAGGTGCGGGACGCGATTTTCGGAAACGTCGGGACAATGTTGGTATTTAGAGTCGGTGCGGCGGACGCGGAGGCTCTAGAGGCGGAGTTCGAGCCGGAATTTGTCATTCAAGATATTTGTAATCTTCCAAACTACAACGTTTATTTGAAACTGATGGTCAACGGTATTACCTCGCGGCCTTTTTCCGCGACTACTCTCCCGCCGATGCGCTGGGGAGATACGGAGGACCATGGCGAGAAAATTATCAAAGTTTCGAGGGAGAGGTACGGAATGGACCGAAAAGAAGTCGAGTCGCGAATAGAAAAATGGGCGTCTTCTTTATTTGAAAACGAACCCGAGGATGACGGTCCCAAAGAGAAGTTCAAAACTCGATGCTGGATTTGCGGCAAGGAAGTTAACGTTCGGTTTAAACCTGATGACGTCAGGCCGATCTATTGCTCGGACGATCTAAAAAAAGTTGAAGGGGGGGAGATTGCTCCGGCACAGAAGCGAAAACCCATCGGCGGAGGAGGAAGAGGAGGAGATAAATATTCAGATTCCCTTTCTAATTTGGGAATAGAATTTGAAGCAGAGAATAAAAGCGAAAAAAGACAGGCCGAGCGACCGCCAGAAAGAACATTTAGACCTTCTCCGGAGAAAATGGTGGACTCTCAAGCTGATAGGCGCCAACCCGTGAGCGCTTCGGCGCCTTCGCTCAAAGAAGGGCAATTTGTCTTGCGACAGGATAAGACGCCGTTTAAATCAATTTCGCTTTCGGAACTTAAATCAAGAGGGTCAACTAATAGGGAAAATGTTAAAAGAGGTCCGGATCTTGAGGGATTGAGGAATCTTTTGAAGGAAACTGTGAATTCGAAAGATAATGAGCCAGAGAAACATTCTTAAATTTTTAATTGCGATAGTTTTTTTACTCCCATTTTTTGTGCTTGCGCATCCCGGGGGAGTTGATACGAACAGCTGCCACGTTTGTCGCACTAACTGCGAGAAATACAGCGTGCCATATGAGGTGTTGCACTGCCATCTCAAATTCGCGTCTTCAACGCCTTCTTCGGTTTCTTCCGCGCCGTCTCCAATTCCGACACCAACTCCAATTTCGCCTTCGGTTAAAAAATCAGAACCAAAAGCGACTCCGATTTTAATCAAGACCCTGACGACAGAAAAAAGTTCAACAGACCAAAACACCGAAACAGTTCAGCCTTTTTTCACAAAAAAATCAATTCTTTGGCTTGCTTCCGTCGCGGGATTGGGCCTCCTCGCCGGCCTCGGTTTTTTAGCCATCCGAAAAATCGGCTAAAAAGGCCTTATTTATTAAGCGTTTTTAGCTTTCATAAAGTTTGTAAGTCTTTTCGCGCATGTGAGAGATTGAGAAATTATTCTTGACTTTTTCTCGTGCGTTTTTCCCGAGTTTTTTGGCGCGTTTGTGATTTTCTATGAATTTATCGAGTGTTAGCTGAAGCATTTTATGATTTTCTGGTTGCACAAGGACCCCAGTTTTATCAGATTCTATTATGTCAAAATTTCCACCGACAGCCGATGCGATAATTGGAAGCTCGGCCAGCGCGGCTTCTAGGAGAGCGTAAGCGAGCCCTTCTTTTCTGGAGGGAAAGACGAAAATATCAAACGCCTTTAGATACCGGTAAGCCTCGGGAAGATTTTCCACTATTATAATTTTTTCGTGGGAAATTTCCTCTCTGTGCGGACTTTCGCCGCCTGCGATTAACGCCAATGTTATATGAGAATGTTTATTGAATAATGGGAGGACAGCTTTTAAGAGAATATCCCAGCCTTTGTTGCGGACCCATTCGCCAACCGTCCCAATAACAAACTCTTTTTTTCCACCGAAGATTTTTTGCTGTGCTTCGCCCCTTTTTAAAAATTTAATTTCTTCGGCAGCTATACCGTTTGGTATCAAAACAAGTTTTCTCTGCGGAGCTATTTTATATCGCAGGGCCGAATTATAATCAAAAGTCGTGATGCAGATCACCTTGTCGTAAAACATGGCCGATATCTTCGATGCAAATCTGATTAAAGATAAATGGAATTTCGGGCGTGATTCGTGGAACGCCCAGCCGTGCGCGGTGAACATCATCTGGAGTTTTTGCCAGGAGAGCTTATACAAAAATCCGGCAGCTCCGCAAACCACAGCGGCTTTAGTTGAGTTTACATGAATAGTGTCTGGTCGGACTTTCCAGAGGATGGCGAGAACTTCAAAAAAACTTAAAATATCGCTGATCACATTTATTTTCCGCTCGAAATGCGATACCTCGATATATTTAAGCCCAAGAGATTCAACTTTTTCTTTCAATGCGCCCTGCCCCCCGCTCGCGATAAAAATATCGTATTTATTTTTGTCGAGACCGGAGGCCAGATCAAGAACATATTTTGCCGCACCCCCCCAATGTGACTTCGTGATAAAATAGACAATTTTCATTTTTTATTTCATAATTCTAACATATTTATGCAGAATAAACGAGGAACCATAGTAATTTTTTCCACGGCCTATTTGCCACTCCTTGGCGGGGCCGAGACTGCGATCAGGGGTATTTCTGACAATATAGAAGATTTCCGCCTCATAGTTTTAACTTCTAGATTCAAAAAAAGTCTTCCAGTAAAAGAAAAAATTGGCAACGTTATGATATATCGCCTTGGGCTCGGAAACCGGTTTGATAAATTTTTTCTGCCGCTTACTTCGTTTGTTAAATTTATTTTCATCAAAAAAAATCTGGATAAGCCGATTTTATTTTGGGGAATGATGGCGTCCTACGGATCTATCGGCGCGTGGCTTTTAAAATTTTTCTATAATAAAATTCCGTTTTTGCTGACGATTCAAGAAGGGGATTCTGAAAGCCATATTAAACGTTCTCGATTCGGTCTTGTGAATTTATTTTTTCGCTTGCTCGTCAAAAAAGCTGATCGTATCCAAGCGATCAGTAATTATTTGAAAGATTTTTGCATCAAAATGGGAGCCAAGGTCCCAATTGATGTGGTCCCAAACGGGGTGGATTTAAAAAAGTTTATTCCTCCTTCCAGAATGGAAACCCGCAGGCCTGAAAGTAAAGTCATAATTTCAGTTTCTCGCAAAGCTTATAAAAATGCTCTAGATACACTAGAAAAGGCCTTTTTGATAGTAAAAATAAAGCATCCGGAAGCTGAACTACGCATGATTAGCGATGCGCTGCATCAGAGCGTTCCGATACTTTTATGGGAGGCTGATGTATTCGTGAGACCATCTCGATCCGAAGGGCTTGGCACGGCTTTTTTGGAAGCGATGGCGGCAGGGCTTCCAATCATCGGAACTCCAGTCGGAGGTATTCCTGACTTTCTTATAGATGGAGAGACGGGTTTGTTCGCGAAAGTTGATGACCCTAGCGATCTGGCCCAAAAGATAGAATTATTATTTACTGATAGAGCCCTGCGGGAAAAATTAATAAAAAACGGCTTAAAATTGGTCGAAGAGAAATATCAATGGTCGAAACTTGCGCGTGATATGGAAAAAATATTTACATCATTGCTATGAAAATATTGATTGCGACTGGAATTTATCCTCCCGACGTCGGCGGCCCAGCGACGTATAGCGCTTTATTGATTAAAGAATTTCCCAAGCGAGGGGTTCAGGCGAAAATCTTGAGTTTCGGCTGGGTCCGCGGATATCCGAAAATACTACGGCATTTTATATATTTTCTTAGAGTTATAAAGTTAGGGCGTGATTGCGATATTATCTATGCCCAGGATCCAGTCAGTGTCGGGCTACCCGCAATTTTGGCTTCGAAACTTTTAGGGAAAAAATTTGTAATTAAAATCGTCGGCGATTACGCCTGGGAACAAGGAATTCAAAGATTTGGAGTCAAGGAACTGCTTGATGAATTTTTGGATAAAAAATACGGATTTGCCGTCGAGTTTCTAAAAAAAATTGAGAGATATGTCGCGAGAAATTCGAATGCCGTAATTGTCCCCAGCAATTATTTGGCGCAAGTTTTAGGGAAATGGGGGGTTGGCTTGGGCAAGATTAGTGTAATTTATAATACTGTTTTTGTGCCTGCCTCGCCGCGAAATAGAGCGAAAGAAAATATTCTCTTTTCCGCCGGACGCAATGTTCCGTGGAAAGGATTTGCGATACTCTTGGAGCTTAACATTCCCAACGCCAAAATAATAACAGGGAATTTCCCAAAAGAAGAATATGAGAAATTTCTTTCTTCATGCGCGATATTTCTTTTGAACACGGGATACGAGGGGTTTTCGCACCAGATTTTGGAAGCAATGTCTCTCGGATTGCCGATTATCACAACCAATGCCGGCGGGAACAAGGAAATAGTCGAAAATGAAAAAAACGCGCTCGTGGTAGAATATAATAATAAAGAAGCGTGGACTCACGCGATAACGCGGCTGTTGGGCGATGAAAACCTGCAGAAAAAATTATCCGAAGGTGCTAGAGCTACAGCCCAAAAATTTTTACAAAAAGACATGGTCGGAGAAACAATTAAAGTTTTAGAGAATATTTTGCATGCCAAGTAAAACCCCAAAGTTTGATGCCGCACTGGATGAAATCTTGAAAGATTTAAAACCGCACACGAGAAAATGCAAGCAGTGTGCAGGCGATTTTGAAATTTTCAAGGAGGATATCGAGTTTTACCATAAGCTCCGAGTTCCACCGCCGAGTGAATGTCCGACTTGCCGTATGCAAAAAAGAATGGCCATGATGGCGAATATTCTGCGATTTTATAAAAAGAAATGCGAGGCGCATCCGGATGAATTTCCATTTGCCCAAATTGATGAAATATCACCGCATAAAATTTTTGATACCAATTACTGGTGGAATCCTGATGCATGGGACGCAAAAGAATTTGGCAGGATGTACAATCCCGATCAAAGTTTTATGGAGCAGCTTGATTCTCTGTTAAAAGATGCCCCGCATATGGCTATTGCTAGATATAACAAGCAGATGGTGAACAGCGACTACACAGCGGACAGTATGTATTGTAAAAATGTTTATATTTCTTCAACGATTGGATTATGTGAGGACGTACACTATGGCGTATGGGCGGTATATGCGAAAGATTCGATGGATCTTTTGCGAGTGAATCAAATAGAGAATTGCTACGATGCAGTAGATTCAGCGCATTGTTACAATTCTCAGTACATTCAAAACTGCGAGAATTGTATTGATTCATATTTTCTTTTTGACTGTCATAATTGCCAGGAGTGTTTTGGATGCGTGAACCTAAGAAATAAAAAATATTGCTTTTTTAATGAACAATTAAGCAGGGAAGAATATAAAAAACGATTGTCTGAGATCAATATTGGGAGCAGAAAGACTAGGGATGAATATAGGAAAAAGTTTCAGGAATTTATCAAACAGAGGGCTATTTACAAAGCAATAACAATGAAACGTGCCCCAAATTCAATCGGAGACCAATTGAACGGATGTAAAAATTGTTTTCAGGTTTTTAATGCCGAAAGCGTGAAATTTATCCTGACATTTTATAAAAATGCGAATGTGCGCTGGAGCCAGGATATAGTCGGTGCCAACGATTGTATGGATTTGACTATCTTTGGACCGGGAGAACTCTGCTACAACGTTATTGAGGGAGCTCAGGCGAACAAGGCCATTGCTTCATATTTTGTTTCACAGAGCATTGAGCTCGAATATTGTTTTGAATGTTCTGATTGCAAATATTGCTTTGGTTGTTCTGGGTTGAAGAAAAAACAATACTATATTTTGAATCAGCCATATTCTGAAAGTGAATACTGGAAAAAGGTAGACGAGATTAAAACAAAAATGCTTCGCGAGGGAACATACGGGGAATTTCTGCGGCTCGAGAATTCATTTTTTTATTATAACGATACCTATGCACAGATGTCCGTACCGCTTGATGAAAATTCTGCCAGGACCCTTGGCGCTAAGTGGCGCGTGGGCGAGCCAATAATGCATTCTGATTTGGAGAAAATAAACGGAGATCAATTGCCCGATGATATCGCTGATGTCAAAGACGATATACTTAAGAAAGCAATAGTTTGCAGTGAGACAGGAAGGTTATTTCAAATTACTCAATGGGAATTGAATTTCTATCGGAAGCACGGAATACCCGCGCCTGATAAGCATTATCAAGTGCGGCTTTTCGAGAGATTTCAAAGAAAAAATCCTTATCGCCTTTGGAAATATCCCTGCTCGAATTGCGGCCAAGAAATGCACACTTCATACGACCCGGCAAAAAAATTAAAGGTCTATTGCGAGGCATGCTACCTTAAAGAAGTGGTTTAATATGCCAAGCAAAACTCCAAAATTTGATGCCGCACTGGATGCGATTTTAGAAAATCTAAAACCGCACACGCGGAAATGCAAACAGTGCGCGGGCGATTTTGAAATTTTCAAAGAGGATATCGAGTTTTATCACAAACTTCACGTCCCCCCTCCGCAAAATTGTCCCGATTGCCGGAAACAGCAACGCTTGGCCTTTTCGAATAATACTATTTTTTACGTTAGGAGTTGCGATGTTTCAGGCCATAAAGAAAGGCTTATATCTCTCTTCCCCACGGGAATCAATTGGAAAGTATATGATAATCATTACTGGTGGTCGGAAGATTGGGACCCTATGTCATTCGGAAGTAATTATGATTTAGGCAAATCGTTCTTTAATCAATTCCATGTCTTTAATAGAAAGCTTCCATTGACACAGTCTAATCGCGATCCCAAAAGCATTGGGTCTGAATATACTGCCTATGGAGTGGAATTGAAAGACTGTTATTACGTTTTTGGCGGCACGCGTAGCGAAAATATTCTTTACGGAAATTGGCCAATTTTTGCTCGAGATTCTATCGACGTTCTTATTGCATTCCAATCGGAACTTTGTTATGAGATTGTCTCATCTTTTGGAAATTATAACTGCAACTTTATTTATTTTTCAGATAACTGTTTAGATTCTTTATTTCTTTACGATTGTAAGAATTGCACCCATTGTTTCGGAGGGGTAAATCTTCGCAATAAACAATACTACTTTTTTAATGAGCCATATACAAAAGAGGAATATGAGAAGAAGATGTCGGAAATAAATTTGGGGTCGCGGAAAGAGTTTCTCTGCTGGTATAAAAAATATTTCGATTTTTTAAATGACAAGATAAAGCGCGCGACCAGGAATGAAAAAACCGTAAATTCTATCGGAACCTTTTTACGTAACAGTAAAAATTGTTTTATGTGTTTTTGGGCTGAAGGGGAGAATCTTCGATACGTCGATTATGCCACTGCTTTAAAAGATTCTATGGATACAAGCATTGCAGGCGGAAATATGCAAACCCAAAACGAACTTTTATATCAATCAAGTTACAGCGGGACGTATAATATTAAATGTTCGAGCTTGGTGCGATCAAGTCATGATGTTGAATATTCAATGAATTGCATAAATCTTGAAAATTGTTTCGGGTGTGTGGGATTGCGCAATAAAAAATATTGCATATTTAACAAACAATATATGGAAGAAGAATATTGGAAGACGCTGGATGAGATAAAATCAAAAATGCTTGCCGATGGAGAATATGGCGAGTTTTTTCCAATTTCAATGAGTCCGTATCCTTATAATGCTTCATTGGCTCAATTTGAATTTCCCTTAACCAAAGAAGGAGTTGAGAAAATAGGCGGATATTGGGCTGAAAGCGTGGTTTCGCTTGAGGGTATTGACCCAAAAAATATCTTGAAAGGAGATCAAATTCCAGATGATATTAAAAATGTTGGGGACGATATTTTAGATAAGGTCTTTATTTGTGAAGTTACAGGAAAGCCGTTTCGAATAATAAAACAGGAATTGGAATTTTATCGCCGCAAGAATCTTCCCTTGCCGACAAAGCATCCTTATCAGAGAATTATGGAACGCTGGGCCATGAAAGAGCCATTTAAATTATGGAAATACCCATGCTCGAATTGCGGGCAGGAAATGCATACTTCCTACAATCCCGCCAAGAAATTAAAGGTCTATTGCGAGAGTTGTTATTTAAAGGAAGTGATATGACCTCCAAAACCCCAAAATTTGATGCGGCGCTGGATGAATATTTTTCCAAGCTCGAACTTGATGAGAAAGGCGGACAGTGGAGAGTGTGCCGTTTTTCCGGCGAGAAATTTTATGTCCGCCCGGAGGATGTGGAATTTTATAAAAAAATGCGAGTGCCTTTGCCGACCTTGAGTCCAGGCGAACGATTTCGCTTGATGTTGGCTTCTTGGAATTCTTATTTTCTGTTTAATACCACTTCAGCATTTTCAGGGAAAAAGATAGTGACGCAATTTCCACCAAATACGCAATATAAGGTTTACGAACATCAGCACTGGTTTAGCGGAAATTGGGATGCGATTGAATATGGAACGGAATATAATTCAGGAAAGAATTTTTTTGACCAATTTAAAGAATTAAAATTGAGGGTTCCTCGTCCAAGCCTCTTTGTTGATAATACTAATGTGAATAGTGATTATACCAACGATTCAGTGTATTTGAAGGATTGCTACTTGGTATTTAACTCCAACGACAGTGAGAATTGTCACTACAGCATAGGTCTAGCCAGATCTAAGGATTGCTTTGACGTCTTCGATGTTTTTAGCTCAACTATATGCTATGAATGTTTCGAATCGTTCGAGCTATATAATTGTTTTTTTGTTGAGTATTCAAAAAATTGTCTAGACAGCTATTTTCTCTATAATTGCCGTAATTGCATCAATTGTTTTGGTGGTATAAATCTGCGAAATAAAAAATATATTTTTTTTGGGGAACAACTAACGAAAGACGAATACGATAAAAAATTTTCAGAAATTAATTTAGGAGAAAGAGGTGTCTTAAAGCAATTCATAAAAAAATTTGAGGAATTAAAAAGGGGCGCGATTCACAGGCCAAACCATAATGAAAAGTCTGTAAATGTGCATGGCGATTATATTACTAATTCAAAAAACTGCCACCATTCTTATTTTGCTGAAAAAAGCGAAAATTCTGCATATCTTATCGGCACACACGGAGCTAAAGAATGTTATGATGTCACTGCAATTGATGCGGAATTTTGCAATTTTTGCGGGGGAGTAATAAGAGGGTATAGAATTTTATTTTCTGAGATGGTGGAAGACAGTCATGATTTGGAATATTCTAATCTCTGTTTTAATTGTCATGATATATTCGGATGCATAGGGCTTCGCAATAAATCATTTTGCATATTCAATAAACAATATGAAGAAGATGAATATTGGAAAATTGTCGATGGAATCAAGACAAAAATGCTGAAAGACGGGGAATATGGAGAATATTTTACCCCAAAACTTTCTCCTTTTCCATACAATATTTCCTTGATGGCGTCATACAAAGGGTATGATAATATTGATGTTGCGCAAAAATTGGGTTATTGGGTTGAAGACGTTAAAGAAGAAGCTGCCGAAATTGTCGGAGACATAATAGATTCCGATCAAGTGCCAGAAAATATAAATGACACAAATTACGATATTTTAAATAAAATTATTTTTGACAGAAAAAACAATAAAAAATTTAGATACACTAAAGCCGAGCTGGATTTTCATAAAAAATACAATATAGCTTTGCCAATAGATCATTTTACGGCACGTTTAAAAGAGAAGCGCGATAAATTTGGTTCAATAGTTTTAGAATTTTTTGAAAGAGTTTGCCCCAAGTGCGGAAAAAACTTTGAAGCTGTTTATCGGCAGGAGGATCCGAGAATAGTTTATTGTGAATCGTGCTATCTTAAAGAAATTGTCTAGCATGAAAGTCTTAATGCTCTCATCTGATCCTAGGAATTCTCGGCTCAAAAGATACGCTGAGGTTTTGGAAAAACTCGAGATAATCGGGTTCGAGCGCAAAGACGGGCGATTCGCGCGGTTTTGGAAGGGGTATAAAAAAGCCCGCGAAATTTTATCGCGCGAGAGATTCGATTTAATTACTGCGCAAGAGATTGAGCACTCGTTTTTGGCGTGGCTGCTTTCGAATAAATTCAAAATCCCGTGGCAGATGCAGATCCACACGGATATTTTTAGCCCCTATTATGTTCGACACTCGGTGTCGAACAGGGCGAGGGTTTTTCTCGCGAAATTTTTGATTCCGAGAACTAATTGTATTAGAGTCGTTTCCGAGCGGATAAGGAAGTCGAACTTCCTTAAGGAAGTTCGACTTCCAATATCAGTTCTACCGATTTACTCGAAAGTCAAAAAAGAAGGCGGAATAAATTTGCGAGAAAAATATCCAGGCTATGATTTATATATTCTGATGGTCGCGAGACTTGCGCACGAGAAGAATATCAACCTTGCCTTAAAAACTATGACTGGCGTTATTAAAGAAATTAAAGCGCTTTTGGTCGTAGTTGGCGAAGGACCCGACAGAAAAAATATCGAATTGGAAATTGGAAATTTAAAATTGGAGAATTCGATCCGGCTCGAGGGCTGGCAGGATAATCTTTCCGGGTATTATTCAAGTGCTGATCTTTTGCTTATAACCTCGAATTACGAGGGATATGGACTTTCGGCGGTTGAGGCCATATCGTGCGGTCTACCCGTAATAATGACAGACGTTGGGGTTGCGGGCGAGATTATTAAAAACGGGATAAACGGATTGATCGTGTCTGTTGGCAGTGGCTACATCCTTTCAGTGGAGATTCTTAAATTTTTCAAGGATGCGGATTTAAGATTAAAATTGAAAGAAGGGGCAAAAAATACTAAACTTCCATATACATCTTTCGAAGATTATCGCGATAAATTAGTTAATTCTTGGTTAATATGCAAAAAGTAGCGTATATTCTTCCTCTATACGACGAGGATACCGACACCCATCTTTATTACAATTACGAGCTTATCCGCTATGCCTCGGTCAAGCTTGATATTTTTGTTGTGATTGAAAAGGCAATCGGAAAGGTGAATCTCAACGCGCCATTTTTTGTCCAAAAAAAAGAAAAAGGGCTATCACGATTTTTGGAACTGTATTCAATGCTAAAAAAACTCAAGAAGCAAGGTTACGATAATTTCTATGTTCATTATTCTTATTACGGCGCCTTGGCGGCTCTTCTTACCGGCGGGAAAGTTTTTTACTGGTCCCGAGGAATGTCATGGTTATTTAAGCGCGGATTTTTCGAAGAAAGAGCCTTGAGATATATAATGAAGCGCGTAACTTTAGTGACTGGTCCGGAAACGCTCGCAAGAGAGTACGTTAAATATTACGGCGTTAAAAAATATCTTGTCTTATCAAATTGGGTAGATACGGAACGGTTCCGGCCGCGGGAGGATAAAACTTCCACGAAGCGTTGGTTTGCCATTGAACCTGATACGAAAATAGTTCTTTTCGCGCATCATCTTTCTGAAAGAAAGGGCGCCGATCTTATCGCGAAAATTGCCGCGGGAATAAACTATCCGAAGCTCGTTTTTTTTGTGATTGGAAACGGGCCGTATAGCGCGAAGCTCGAAGAGGAAGCAAAAAATTTGCCGCTCCGTATTTTCGGCGGAGTGCCAAATAAAGATATGGCTCCTTATTATCAGGCGGCGGATGTATTTTTAATGCCGTCCCGCGAGGAGGGCTCCCCGCACGTTATATTGGATGCTCTTTCTGCGGGAACGCCGTTTGTTGCTTCGGATGTTGGTGGAGTTCGCGAAATAGTTCCTGCAGAGTTTGGCGAGTTTTTATGTAAGTCTGAAGATGTTGAATGTTTTGGGCGCGGAATTGTGAAATTACTATCCGAAAAAGATCTCTACGAAAGATTGCGGCAGGAAGGCTTGGAATTTGTCAAAAAATTTGACAGGAATCTTGGCGTCGCGGAATTCATAAATGTTTTCCAATGACGGTGAATTCTCGGAAAATCCTTTTTGTGATTTTGGTTTTTGCGTTTTTTGTGCGCGTCGCTGGGATCGGCTACGGGCTTCCGTTGTGGCTTATATCCGATGAGTCTCCGTTTACTCTCGGCGCGCTTAAAATGATTGAGCTCAAAACAGTCACCCCGCGTTTTCATTCCGAAGAATTCCGCTCGGTTTTATATTATCCGCCGTATATTTCCTATCTCCTGCTTCCAGTTTTTTCGGGAATCCTCGCTTTTAAATATTTAACTTTTGATGGGGATAAAATTTCCTTCGCGAATTATATCGGGTCAGATATTTCAAGTTTCTTTATCGCCGCCAGATTTATCAATATTATTTTCGCTCTCGCGTCAATTTATCTTGTATATAAAATAGCCAAAAATATTTTCAAAGACGAATGGATCGGACTTGCGGCGTCATTTCTTGTTTCAACAAGCCTTCTGCATGTAATGCTTTCAATTGCGGCAAGGCAGTGGATGCCTGTGTCGTTTGTTTTTCTCCTTGTTTTATATTTTCTAACGGACCAAACCTTGTCTTTTAAAAAACGATATTTTTTCTCTGTTTTAACTTTTGGCATCGGCATGGGCGCGAGCGCGATTTCGTGCGTGGCCTTGTTTCTCGTCAGCTTTTATTTTCTGCTTTTTGAAGAGAAAAAACTTTCAGAGTTGTTGCGCGAAAAATTTGTATATTTTTTGGGAATTGTTTTCGGTGTTTTAGCTTTATTGCCCTTCGCTATTTATCCGGCAAGTATTGGTTTTGGAGGGAAAATATCTTTATTCGGAGAAAAAACACTCTTTGGATTATTTTCGAGCCCGTTCAAATTTCTCTCGCCACTTTTATATGCGGAACCAATCTTGATGGCACTTTTTGCCGCCGGCATTATCTTCGCTATCTATAAAAAGAATAAATTATTTTGGCTTTTTTCTCTCTTTATCGCCACTTATTCTTTGATATTTTATTTTTTCTTCAGGTTTGAAGACAGATTTATACTGCCTCTCGTTCCTTTGGTCGCGATCATCGCAGGATTTGGAGTGAGAGAGTTTTTTAATTTTTTGCGAAATAAGAATAAATATTCCGCATTAGCATGCTTGATAATATTGGCATTTGTTCCGACTGTTTTTGCATCAAGACTCGGTTATCTCGCGTATAAAGGCGACTCTAGGGAGAATATGCGAGTTTGGGTTGAGAAGAACTTAAAAGAAGATTCGAAAATAATTGTGCACGCCCGGCTTATGCGCCTTGCCGCGAACGCGGAGGCGATTGAAGAAAAGAAAATTATCGCGCCCGAATCTTTAAGGCAAGTTGACCGCTCTGAATTATTTTTCGGGAAAAGTCCGATATATCCCTCGTTTCACGCTCTAAATATTTCAGATTTAGATAAGCCAATTTTGAATAACGGATATGAGTTCGCTGTTTTATCCGTGGACAACAAATTGGACGGAGTTTTAGAGGACAAAGAGCTGATTATTTCATTCGGCGAGGATTCCAGGTTTTCGATTGCGGATTCTAGACTGGGGGGAAATCCGATTGAGCTTTTCGAAACAAAAGAGTTAGGGCCGAGCGTTTCATTATATAATCTTAAATAATGAGAATTACTGTAATTATCCCAACGTATAACGAAGCCCAAACCATCGAAAGGCTTCTTCGTGACGTGAGGGGCGAATTTTCCGGGATCCCAAATCACGAATTTAAGATTTTGGTAGTCGATGCCAACTCGCCGGATGGTACCGGAGGTATAGTAAAAACGGCCAAGAAAAAGTATCCGGAGATAGAGTTGTTGGCGGAGAAGGGACAGCGCGGGCTGGGGTTGGCATATATCGCCGGGATGAATTATGCCCGAGAGAAGCTGGAAGCCGAAGCGATTATGGAATTCGACGGAGATTACCAGCACGACCCAAAAGATATAAAAAAACTTGTTGGAGAGCTTGACCGAGGGCACGATTACGTAATTGGTTCCCGATATATTCCCGGAGGAAGCGTCCCGGAGAAATGGTCGGCGAGACAGAAATTCTTATCAAAATACGGAAGTTGGTTTATAAAAAAAACGCTCGCTCTCCCGACCTATGACAATACTTCCGGGTTTAAGCTTTCAAGAGTTCGCGGATTTTATGATAAATTACCGCTCGACGAAGATAAAATTTTATCCCACTATCACGCTTATAAAATACATCTTTTGTGTGAAATGCTTAAGATGGGGGCAAAAACAAAAGAAGTTCCAATAAAATTTCTCGAGAGAAAAAACGGAAGTTCAAAAAGTACCGCCCGCGATATCCTGGAGTCACTAAAGGTTGTCTCCATTTTGAAGTTACGGAGTTTTCTTGAGAGATGAAAATTTATTACGTGGCGAATGCCAGAATGCCCTCCGAGAAGGCACACGGCATACAGCTCGCCAAAATGTGCGAGGCTTTTTTGCTCTCAGGCGCGGATTTGGAGTTGGTTTTGCCAAAACGCCTGCCTGCGCAGGCAGGTAGCGCAAAAAGTCTCAAGGAATTCTATGGACTCAAAGTCGAAATTCCTGTTAAAAAACTTCCGGTTTTGAATTTAGGCTTTGCCATAAGTTCGCTTTCGTTTATGTTTTCTTATTTTTTCTACCTTCTCAGCAAGAAAAATTCTCTAATCTACACGATTGATATGGATAACTTCTCTTTTGTTCCTCTTCGTTTCTTGGGTTTCTCGTATTTCTCGGAGATTCACGACGCGAAAAGAAAAACTTTTTTCTGGAAGGTTTTTCTAAAAAAAATTTCAGGAGCGATTGTAATAAATAACAACATTAAAAAAAGCCTAATAGAGCGATTTGGGCTTTCTTCAGAAAAAATATTAGTCGAGCCGAACGGCATTGATCTCGAGATGTTTTCTGATAAGATTTCAAAAAGGGAAGCTAGAGCGAAACTGAATTTGCCACCCGATAAAAAAATTGCGCTCTATGTCGGACGTAGAACTTGGTGGAAAGGGATGGAAATTTTATCCGAGGCGGAGAAATTACTTCCGTCGGAAACGATTTATGTTGTCGAAAATAGGCCCTATTCAGAAATTCCGCTTTGGAACGCGGTAGCGGACGTGTGTATAGTCCTCGGCACTAAAAAACACGAATACTCATATTTTCATACCTCTCCCATGAAACTTTTCGAGTATATGGCATCTGGGCGGCCCATTCTCGCAGCGGATACGCCGGCCAACCGCGAGATCGTTTCCGAAAGCGAAGCCTATTTCTACGAACCGGATAATCCAAAGGACCTTGCGGATAAAATTAAGCAAATAATGACAAATCCGCCAGATTCGAAGTTAAAAGTAGATAATGCCCGCGCTAAGGTCGAAAATTATACATGGTCCAAAAGAGCGGAGAAAATTTTGGAGTTTATAGAAAAATATGACTGATTTTTGTGCGCCTAAAATTTGGACAATGAAAGGATTTGTGAAAGATGATATTCTTGGCGGCAAGAAGGCGCTTGATGTCGGGTGCGGGCCGAGGAAACTTCCCGGGGCAGTTGGGATGGATATGAGTAAATTTCCCGGAGTTGATGTTGTTCACGATGCCAATGAAACACCTTGGCCATTTGAAGATAATTCCTTTGATCTCGTTCTGTTTAACCAGTCACTTGAGCATTTAGATGACGTTTCTAAGGCCCTGGAAGATGCCATGCGCGTTCTAAAATCGAAGGGGAGACTTATCATCCAAGTTCCATATTTTCGTTCTGTGGACGCGTTTGCCGATACAACACACCGGCATTTTTTCACTTCTGGGTCTCTTGAACTTATAGGCATTCTTAAGCTAGAATTTAGAACTCTAGGATTTTGGTACGGATGGCCGCATATATCAAAGAATCCGCTGCGACAACTTTTCAAAAATTTTATTCACCAGCATCCTAATTTTTATGATAAATATTTATCCATATTAATCCCAATCGAATGTCTCACATGGGAATTAGAAAAAAGAAATTAATAACCGTAGCGGTATCTGGAGGTTTTGACCCGATTCATATTGGTCACGTTCGTCTTTTCCAACACGCAAAAAAACTAGGAGATAAACTCATCGTAATTCTCAACAATGACAATTGGCTTTTGAAAAAGAAGGGGCACGTTTTTATGCCAGAGAAAGAACGAAAAGAAATCATCGAATCTATCAGAGGGGTTGACGGTGTGTTTTTGACTAAACACACCAAAAATACGAAGGATAGGAGTATATGCCGCGAACTTAAAATTTTGCGCCCAGATATTTTTGCGAACGGAGGGGATAGGACCAGCCGCAATATTCCTGAATATAAACTTTGCCATAAATTGGACATTAAAATGAAATTTGGGCTGGGGCATGGCGGAAAAGTCCAATCCTCCTCATGGCTTATAGGAAAAATCGCAAATAAAAGGAAATGAGGGTTGGGATCATTTTAAATCCCTATGGCGAAGATAAACCAGCCGGTCTCGGGCGCTCGGTGTACGAAATGGCACGCGCGATGCTTGAACTCGATAGAGAAAACGAGTATTTGATTATTCTAAGAAAAAAGCCAAGAACCCTGCCTAAATTTACAGGCAATAATTGGAAAATAAAAATAGCGGACCATAAATATTTTTGGATTGATAGAGCTATCCGTGGAGAAGAGCTCGACGTCTGTATTTTTAATACGCCAGTTATCTCTTTTCTTTTTAGGCCTAAAAAAACCATCGTGGTTACTTACGATTATGCTTATGATGACTTTGGATCGAGCCGGTTTTTAAAATGGCTAAATGGATATGCATTAAGAAAGGCGGATCTTATATTTGCAATTTCCGAGGCGACTAAACGAGAGACAGTAAGGCTATTTGGAATACAGGAAGGAAAAATTAGGATTGCGAATTTGGGATATAACGATATTTCATCTATATCAGAGACTGGAGTCAGAAATCTGCCGCAAAAATTCTTCTTTTTCGTTGGTGCGATTAAAGAGCGTAAAAATGTCTTGGGAATTATTCAAGCCTTTGCTCATGTAAGGGCTAAACTTGACGAAAAGATGGTAATCTCTGGGAACGGCAGCGGTCCCTATTTTCAGAAGATTTTGGATTTTGTGCGTCTAAATAATCTTTCGGGTGATATAATTTTTTTGGGGCAAACTTCAGATCCCGAACTCGTATATTTGTATAAGCATGCTACAGCGCTGATTTTTCCAAGTTTTATTGAGGGATTTGGACTTCCAATTCTTGAGGCAATGGGCTGTGGTTTGCCAGTCGTTACCTCAAATGTCTCTTCTCTCCCGGAAGTTGCTGGAGACGCCGCGTTACTGGCCGACCCGTATGATCCGGTTGCCATCGCTGATGCAATGTTTAAAATCTCAAGCGATGAAAGACTGCGCAATGACTTAATTAGAAAAGGATATATGCAGATCAAGAAATTTACTTGGAAGAAATCAGCGCGCGATATACTGGCGTCGTTAAACGAGCTAGACTAACCATATGAAAAGTAAGAATATTCTTATAACTGGAGGTGCTGGGTTTATCGGCTATCATTTGGCCAAACATCTTTTGAGAGACAAGGAAGTCAACTTAGTATTGGTAGATAATTTACAAAGATATAAAGGAAAAATGGATGAGGCTTTCAAAACATTAATTACTGAGCCAAGGGTTAAGTTTTTACAGATGGATCTTACAGACCCTTCCGTTTACAAAAATTTTGGAGGTGGTTATGAACAAGTTTATCATCTCGCCGCTATAAATGGAACTAAGTTTTTTTATGAAATGCCGCATGATATTTTGCGGAAAGACACTCTTATGAACCTAAATATACTTGAATGGTTCCGCAAAGAAAATGGCGACGGCAAATTTGCTTTTACTTCCTCGTGCGAGGCATATGCCGGAGGTCTTAAAGCTTTTGGTAAATTATCCCTACCAACTCCGGAAAATATCCCATTGGTAGTAGAAGATCCATACAACGCCCGTTGGTCTTATGCCGCGGTAAAAATAATTGGAGAGATGTCGGTGATTCATTATGCGCAAGCATATAATTTTAAGGGGCTTATATTACGACCACATAATTTTTATGGACCGCGAGACATAGATGCGCACGTAATTCCGGATTTTTTTTCCAGAATCCTAAGGAAAACAGACCCTTTTGTAATTAACGGCGCAGATAATACAAGAGATTTCTGCTATATTGATGATGCGGTAAAGGCGATGAAACTTTCCATGGATTCTGGCTGGAAAGAAGATGAACTGGTAAGCACAATTAACATTGGAACTGGAATTGAAACTCCGATTAGAAAACTTGCGGAAGTATTATTTGATGTCGTAAATTGGCATCCGAAGGAGTTAGAAATTCGCTCGGCGCCCGTTGGAAGCGTTGATAGGCGAGTTGCCGATATATCGAAAATTCAGAAGTTAACTGGTTGGAAACCTTTGGTGTCGCTCGCGGATGGGCTTCGCGAGACGTATAACTGGCATAAATCATATATATCTTGAAACATTATGGAAAATAAAACGGAGCAGCGAATCGGTGTGATTGGATTAGGGTACGTAGGACTCACGTTAGCACTCTGCCTTGCAGAGTGCGGTTTTCGGGTAAGCGGTTTTGACAAGAGTAAGAAGGTTATAAAGATTATTAAAAAAGGAGAAATGCCATTTTATGAAGCCGGCCTTAAACATCTTCTCAAAAAATATTTAGGACAAAGATTTATCGTCACAGACAATTTTACAGGCAAGAATGTTTGCGATACATATATTATAGCAGTAGGGTCGCCCTTAAATAAAAAAAATAAGCCAGATTTGCATGATTTAAAAGATGTAGCAGAAGACTTGGGGATTATTTTAAAGAGGGGCGATTCTGTTATTTTGCGTTCCACGGTCCCGATAGGCGCGACAAGAAATTTTATTATCCCTATTTTGGAAGAAAAATCAGGTCTTAAAGCCGGCGATGATTTTTTTGTGTCGTTTGCGCCTGAGCGTACGGTATCTGGCTGCGCTCTCGAGGAATTAAGAACGTTGCCGCAAGTAATTGGAGAAATAGATAAAAAAAATGCTGGATCTGCAGCTAGAATTTTTTCTAGCATGACAGATACGATTGTTATGGTGGATTCTTTAGAAGAAGCCGAAATAGTTAAACTTATTAATAATACATATCGCGATGTTACATTTGGATTTGCAAATGAAGTCGCACTGATTGCCCAGCGCTGGGGGATGGATGGTAAAAAGGTTATTGAGGCAGCGAATCATGGTTACCGAAGGGGGGGTATTCCGCTTCCGAGTCCAGGGGTTGGGGGTTATTGCTTAACTAAAGATCCATTTATTTTTATCGAGTCTGCTAAGAGCAAGGGGTATGACCCCCTGCTCTTTAAGCATGCCAGGAACACGAGCGATAAAATGATAGATTTTATTTCAGAGCACACCTTATCGTTTTTAAAAAATTATAAAAATCATAAAAGAGATCCAAAAATTTTGATACTTGGTGTAGCTTTCAAGGGTAATCCGGCGACCTCTGATGTTCGATGGTCTACGTCAATATCATTGATTAAAAATTTGCAAAACGCGAGTTACAATAATATTTTTGCATTTGATCCGGTTGTTAGACGAGATGATATTTTAATCCATAACATTAAGCATGTTGTTGATATCAAAAAGGGGTTTGTCGATACCGATGTCATACTTGTTGGCAATAATCATTCCTATTTTAAAGAAATGGAAATTAAAAAAATGCTTTCATTGACTTCAAAACCAGTTCTGCTTTTTGATAGTTGGGGCCTTTTTGATAAAGAATTGTCAGAACTAAAAGATGTTTATTATAAACGATTATAAGTAAAACCAGTGCTACTTCACAGATTAGAAAATTCACTTGGGAGAAATCCGCGAGAGAGATGCTGGCGCTGCTGTAATTTATGGATCAATTATCAAAAATAATTGAGAACTTTCCAGGAAAACGAGTAGGGATTGTTGGCGATTTAATGCTTGATAGGTATTTGTCTTGCGAAATAAAAAGGATTTCCCAGGAAGCGCCGATACCGATCGCTAAAGTATTAAACGAGAAGTTCGTACTAGGCGGAGCGGCTAATGTTGCGGCTAACGTTCGGAGCTTGGGCGGAGAGGCAGAAGTGCTGGGACTTTTCGGCACTGATTCAAAAGGAGAAATGATGTTAAAAATGTTAAGGGAACAGGGGATAGAGCGTTCCCTTTCTCTGAAGTCTTCAGACCGCCCGACGACGGTTAAGACGAGGATTGTTTCTGGAAATCATCAGATTGTCCGGATAGATATGGAGAGCGATGAAAATATTTCCAAAAATGAAGAAGAGGAAATACTAAGTAGGTTGCCAGAATTTCTCGATAGAAGCGAAATTATAATTATATCCGATTATGCTAAGGGCTTTGTTACGGAGAATCTAGCGAAGAAGATAATTCTCCTTGCCAAAGAGCGCGGAATCAAAGTTCTTGTTGATCCAAAAAAGTTCGAATATTTTACAGGCGCCTATCTCATAAAGCCAAATAAAGAAGAGGCGGAACATACTGCCGGGGTTAGGTTTATGGCTGATTATTCTAATGCCAGCGAAATATTGAAAATATTGCATGAAAAATTTAATTCGAATCTCGCGGTCACTTTGGGCAAGGACGGTATGATGATATCCGAGGGGAAAGGTATTTCGAGAACCAAGTCATTGGCAAAAGAAGTTTATGACGTATCTGGCGCAGGAGATACGGTTATGGCGGCATTGGCTTTGGGCCTGGCTTCCGGATCGGATTTAAAAACATCAGCTTTAATAAGCAATTATGCAGCCGGTGTTGCCGTTAGCAAGGTTGGCACAGCTACGGTCTCAGTTCTGGAAGTTTTGGAATTGATTAAGAAAAATGGCGTCTCAAGCTTTGTATGAAGCGAGCGTATTATGAATTGAGACGAGTAGTTTTTGTCATGGGGGCGGTAATATTATCACCGTTTATTTACTTTTTTATTTCTTATAGAAAGCCACGCGCTAGTGATGATAAGCCAATTCGTATACTTATAATTCCTCATCTGACCAGAATAGGAGATTTAATGTGTGCGACTCCCGTGTTCAGAGCAATTAAAGAGGAATATCCCGATGCGCAAGTGGCTGTTTTGGTGGCAGGAAGATTGGAGGGGCTTTTGAGAAATAATCGCAGCGTGGATGAGATAATTATATACCGCCATTTTGATCTTTGGGGAACAATAAAAAAAATCAGGTCAGGCAATTTTGACTGGAGTTTCTCTCTTTCCGGGACCTCAATCAGTTCCGTAATTTCTTTTCTGAGTCTAATTCCCAGTCGCACAAAAATAACCAGGAGACCGCGTCCGTTTTCCGAATTTCTAACGGATTGGACTGCTAATTATCATACACGCTACGAATATCATACGTATTTGCCACGGCGATATCTCGATATGTTGAAATTTATCGGAATTGAAAGTCCGCGGGAGGAAAAAGAGCTGGGAATAAGTCCGGAAGGTGAAAGAAAAGCTAAGATACATTCTTTTGACGTTGGCATATCAGTTTCTGCGGGAAATAAAATCAAAGAATGGGGAGATTTTAAGTTTTTAGAGCTCGCTCGCAAAATAAAGGAAAAATATAGCGCAAGAGTTGTTTTTATCGGAAGCAAAAATGAGGAAGAAAGATTGCGAAAACTGGTTGGCGGAGAATTTGCTGTTGTTTGCGATTTTAATCTTGAAGAGATATCCTCAATGCTCAAGAGGCTCAAACTTTTTATAGCCGTTGATACGGGATTAATTCACATGGCGCACGCCTTGAAAGTTCCCTTGATTGATATCATCGGTCCGGTTGATTCACGAGAGCAATCCCCAAGCGATGAATACAGCATTCGCGTCCTGCCTTCTCTGGGAATAAAGCCATCGTGTTTCGCTTTCGAAAAGCCTGGCGGAAAAGCAGAAAGCAAAAAAGCAATTGAGAGCATTAAAGTTGAAGATGTGGAGAGGGCAGTTGATAAATTATTGAAAGAGTAATAATTTATATTTATGAGGGATTTACATCATACAAAGCACAGGAGAATCTTAAAGGAAAAAACAAATTACATTCTGCGCCCCCTTTTTGCGCTTCTAGATTTTTTTGAGCTTGTTTTCAAAAGGTTTATTACTTTCCATATACGTCCAATGCGGAGTTCAGATATCAGATTGGCATCAGAATGTCAGCCGGAAAGACTAAATAGCTACGGAGATTTCGCAGTAATTATTCAAGGTGCCATTCTTCACGATCTGGACTTTACCCTTGAAACTGTTAATTTGTACGCGCGCTCGTTTAAAGGGGCTAAAATCATAATTTCAACCTGGGATTGGGAAGAAAAAGACAAACAGGCCATTAAAAAACTTGAAGAGAAAGGCGGGAATGTCAAAATAATTCTCAATGAAAAAATTGATTCTATCAGCGAAAAAGGAGAAATAAATAATTTTAATTTACAGGTTATATCTTCTCGCGCGGGGGTTGCATTAGCGAAAAAGTCGGGGGCGAAATATATTTTAAAAACGAGAGCCGATCAACGCATTTATAACGCTGACGTTCTGGATTTTTTTCTGAATCTGTTGAAATGTTTTCCCATGGATAATCCTGAGTTTAAGCAAAGGGCCAGGATTATAGCGGTAAATCGAGGAAAATCGCGTCCACGATTGTACCATTTTGTCGACTGGCTAATTTTTGGAACGGCCGAGGATATGGAAACATTTTGGTCAGACGATCTATTGACCAGTGAAATGAATGTATCATGTGAAAGCCATCTATTCTCTAAATTTCTCGAAAAAGTTGGCCACAAGCCATTATGGACAAAAGAGGACTCCTTAAGCAGTTTTGTCAGACATTGCATAATAGTTGACCTTCCAATGATTGATTTATATTGGCGCAAATATGATTACCACCGAGAATATAGATTTCTAAATTATTTCGTACGCGATTCTAGAAATTTCGGATTTGTGGAATGGCTGAATATGTATTATAAATTATATCCGGTTTCTGATAAACTTTCTTAATTTTTTTCTATTTTTGTAAATAAATATTTTCAAAGCGAACATTGTTCGATGGAGTAAGAATTTGATATTTCGAAAACGGTCCAACATAGAATTTTTTTCCGTTTTTTCAAAATAGGTTATTCGATTTATTAGCCCAGGATTTTTAACTTTTGGAGAAAATAATAATAAGCACGCCGTAAGGATATTGGGACCGATGAAATTCCACGAATCATGGAAGGCTATTGTTCCACCATCAATAACTTTCGGAAACCAGGATTCAAAGTCTTTTGCAACGGCTCTTAAATCGTGGTCCCCATCGATAAAGATGAACTCCACCGGCAATTCGAATTTCTTCGACGCGTTTTCAGAGGTATCTCTGATAGCCATGACGAAAGAATTCACTTCTTTGTTGCTGATATTTTCTTCGAATTCTTTGAAAGTATCAACTTTACCGAATATGTTACGATGTTCTGGTGATCCAGTGTGAGGGTCAATGGCGTAGACTTTTCCTTTCCGTCCATCATTAAGACCCTTAGCTATGCAAATTGTTGACTTGCCTTTCCATGATCCTATCTCTACCGCCGCATTTTCTTCCTTAACATTCTTTGTTATTTCATATAAAAATAGCCCCTCGTCTTCCGTAAGCCATCCCTCAACACCATTTGTATAATTTGCGAAATCAAACATGCCTATTTTATCAATTCAATCTCAATATTCTGCGCAGGGAAGCTATAGCACCAGCCCGTAGATTCGTATAGAAATCTTGTAGTTCTATTTAAATTTACGAGCCATTCCATCAGGCGATTATAAATTAACCAGCGCGAGGAGCGGTCAAATGTGATTTTCACGGAAGCGACGCGGTCGAAATGAAAACCGAAATAATAATCGCGTTCTTTCGATTTTGATACGGGAGAATTTCTGCAAAACATCTCGAATGTGTAAATAGAAAATCTTTTTTTGTGCGTTGGGTCGATGAAGTTTCCCTTCGAAGTAAAATGGGGAACGCGGATTTTAAGTTTGCCCTCAACCTTTAAAATACGATGGATATCTTTTAAGACAGGAATATATTCGATATGCTCAAGAATATCCTGGCACAAAATCTCGTCAACCTCCTCGTTTGCAAATGGGAGCAGCAATTTTTCTATATCATGAACGACATCCACGCCTGGAAGTTTGACGGAATCCAGATTTATCCAACCGTCCTTTATATCCTTACCTGAGCCTAAATTTAACTTTTTCATCGGAATATAAGTTATATTTGTATTATATGTTAACTGGCCGAATGCACAATTTATCGCTCATGATTCGTTGCTATTTTCGATTCCGTAAAAAGGGAAGGGCAAATAGGAGATCGAATTACCCCAAGAAAGTGCTATTTGTGCAGCTTGCTAAATTGGGCGATATGGTTTGCACGACGCCGGTTTTCCGAACATTTAAAGAAAAATATCCGGAAGCGAAATTATTCGTTTTGGGGGACGCAGTTAATAAAGAGCTTCTGGCCAATAATACCGATGTGTCGAGTTATATAATATGGGCCAAGAATTTCAAGGAAACGTTGAGAACTATCAAGCACGAGAAATTCGATTTCGCGTTGTTGGCCGGCCCTTCGCCGGAGACGTTAGCTCTTTTATACCTATCTGGTATTCCGCATATTGTCGCGCCAACTCTCGAGGGTGGCTATTCACCACTCTCAACGCGCGCGTATCGCTTTTTAACAAACTTTGTGGACACGAGGCTGCATAAAGTCGGAAATTATGCCCCGCGCGAATATTTAAGGCTTCTCGAGGCTATCGATATACATTCCGAAAACACAAGAAAGAATTTAAGCTATTCGCAATATGGGCGAGAAAAAGCGATAGAATTTTATAAGAAAAATAATATCAATATTGGATCGGATTTTATTGTTGGTATTTTCCCGTCTACAGGATATAAAATAAAGCTTTGGGGGCGAGACAAGTTTGCGCGCGTCGCTGAATGGCTGTGGGTAAATTATAAAGCTAAAATTGTCTTAATCGGTTCCGATGCTGATAGAAAAGAAGTTGAAGAATTTTTGTTGAATATTCCAAGAGATATGGATTTGGCAAACGCGTTCAACGCTTTCAATATTGATGAGCTCAAAGCGGCGATTTCCATGATGTCTTTGTTTATCAGCGTAGATTCAGGCCCGATTTATATTGCGGAAGCCTTCGGCATTCCGACAGTTGACATAGTTGGCCCGATGAATGATGAAGACCAACCGCCTCGAGGACCTAAGAACCGAATCGTTAAAGCAGATCGAAAGAACCCGGCGATTACAGTTCTAAATACTCGTGATATAGATCTAAAAGAGGCTAAGAGGCAATCGGACGATATTACGACTGATATGGTTATAAAAGAAATAGAAAAAATTTTATGAATGAATTAACTATATGTACTGTATCGTATGGACACAAAAATCTCATTGAAGCAAATATTGAGCTTTTTAAAAATTATAATCGTGGCATTAACGTTTTTTGGATAATTACT
>MFIO01000029.1:0-14619 GCA_001780775.1 Candidatus Giovannonibacteria bacterium RIFCSPLOWO2_12_FULL_43_11c
AGTTTCCGTTGAGCGCGGGGAGAGATTAGTGCAGGGAATTTTTAAAAAATATGGCAAGGCCGAATGGGAAGAAGTAGACGACATGGGCAACCGCGACCGCGGAGGATTTGGCACAACGGGGCTGACTTAAGTCAGCCCTCCGATGAGGCTCCGACCTAAGTCGGAGTCGAGATCGGAGATCTCGAATAATGAAAAAGAGCGGAATTTATATTTTAGAAAGCAGACGAAAGAAAATTTTTTACATTGGAAGCACGAATGATATTGAAAGAAGGCTAAAGCAGCACAATGATGGATTGGTACGCGCGACATGGTTTTATAAACCATGGGACTTAAAAACTTTTATTGAATGTGCTAGTCTGACTGAAGCAAAGAAATCAGAGTACCGCTTAAAACAGTATAAAAACAGAAAAATTTTAATTAAGGTTGTTAAGGATGGAATTTTTCCTTGGAATCACAAAAAGGGCCTATAGTTCAGTGGCAGAACGGATCCATGGCATGGATCAGGCGGGGTTTCGATTACCCCTAGGTCCACTACTTCGCTCCTTGCGGAGCTTCGAAGTGCAGAGCACAAATAAAATAAAAAGAAGTAGTGTCATTCGTAGCTTTAGCGAAGAAGGGCTAAAATAGAAAAGACAGAAGTTATTCTTATATTTTTCTGGCTTTGCTTTCGCTAGAAAAAGATTAATATAAATTTATGAAACCAGATAGGCCAAAAATTGGGATCGGGGTAATAATTGTGCGCGATGGGAAAATTCTAATCGGAGAGCGGCTGAGCTCGCACGGGGCGGGAACATTTATGATCCCAGGAGGACACCTTGAATTTGGGGAGACCTTTGAAGAAGGGGCGATTCGTGAGGCGCGAGAAGAGACAGGGCTCGAAAATTTGGTTGTAAAAAAAGTCGTATCTCTTGGAAATGATGTTGCCTACGATAAGCATTACGTCTCCATAGGCATCTTATTGGAATCTCAAGATGGAGAGGCTTTTGACGCTGAACCAGAGCGTTCACGCAATTGGCATTGGCACGATCCGCGAAATCTCCCCGAACCGTTCTTCCTGCATTCGAAACGCGTCGTTCAAAACTGGCTCTCCGGAAATTTCTATTCCCAGTAATGAAAATTCATCTCGAAAATTTTGACGAAAATATTTTAAATTTCATCCGCACATGCGGGTATTTTCCGATTGCGAAAAATGCAGAAGGCGAATTAAATTGCGCGAGGAGTTTGGCTGGGCGCGACTACCCGCGCTTTCACTTATACATAAAAAAAGAAGGGGACGATCTCAAAATTAATCTGCATCTCGACCAGAAAAAACCGAGCTATGCCGGCGCGTCCGCCCACAGCGGAGAATACGAAGGGGAAGTTGTTGAGGAAGAGGTTAAAAGAATCCAGGAAATCTATTCCAAAATGCGCGGGAATTGATTTTCTCCATCTATTGAAATAAAACTGCGAAAAAGCTAACCTGAACCGAAAGCTGTTTTGAAAGGAGAATTTAGATGGCTAGAAAAAAAGTTTTTGTCGTTGGAAGCGGCGGAAGGGAACACGCAATCCTATGGAAATTGGCGCAATCATCCAAGGTAGGAAAACTGTTCGCGGCGCCGGGAAACGGCGGCACGGGAGAGATTGCCGAAAACGTTTCGATTGCTGTTGACGATGTGGTTGGTCTGGCCGCATTTGCCAACAAAAATAACATTGATCTGACGATTGTTGGGCCGGAGAAGCCTCTTTCATTGGGGATTGTAGATATTTTTCGTTCTTGTGGCCTGTCAATTTTCGGACCGACTAGAAAAGCATCTGAAATTGAAACGTCAAAAGCGTTTGCGAAAAGATTGATGGAAAATGCGAGAATCCCCACCGCTCGTTTTAAAATCTTTCATGAAATCAATACCGCACGTTCTGAAATCTTCATGCGAAGCGCGCCGTATGTCGTGAAAGCCAGCGGGCTTGCGTCTGGGAAGGGTGTTTATGTTTGCTGGTCTCTGGACGAAGCTGAGAAAGCTTTGTCAGAAATAATGGTCGAGCGAAAACACAGTAGCGCGGGTAACGAAGTTATCATCGAGGACTTTCTCAATGGTTATGAGGTTTCCATTCACGTTTTCTGCGATGGAAAGACTTTTTCTCTTTTCCCGCCCTCACAGGACTATAAGCAAGTTTCAAATTTCGACTTGGGCAAAAATACGGGTGGCATGGGCGCGATTGCCCCAGTTCCACAATTCAAAAGTAAGCACCGCCTAGAAATAATGGGCGGGATAGTCGAGCCGGTGCTTAGCGCACTCACCAAGCTCGCAGATCCTTTTACTGGTTGCCTCTATCCCGGGCTAATGATGACCAAATACGGACCGGTAGTTCTGGAATTTAATGTCAGACTTGGCGATCCAGAGACCGAAGTTTATTTGCGCCTTCTGAAGTCGGATTTTCTGGATCTCGTTTTGGCTTGCGTTGAAGGAAATCTCGAGAGCGCCAATGTAGAGTGGGATTCCGGTTTTGCAGCATGTGTGATCTTGGCGTCCGAAGGTTATCCAGATACTCCAGTGACAGGAAGGACGATTCAGGGAATTGAGAAAGCAGAACAAATTCCCGGCGTGGTCGTTTTCCATGGTGCGACTGTTTTCAAGGAGAAACTTCTGACATCTGACGGCAGGCCCCTCGCTGTGTCTGCAATTGGAGGTACTCTCGAAGACGCGATTAAGACCGTGTATGCCGGAGTGAACTGCATTAGTTTCGAGGGCATGCACTACCGGACGGATATCGGCGCGAAATTTCTATAAAAGGGGATTGTGCCTGAAATAATAAAAGGGCGACTTCAAAAGAAGCCGCCCTTTGTTTTTTTATAAAAAACTGCTAGAGTAGGTGCATACTTTTTATGGTCTGGTCTCGTCCCGCCCGAACGTTTATAGTATATTTCAAAGAGGGCGGAATCCCGCCAACGGCGGGAAAAACCTATATGTACGAGGTTTATATTATAAAAAGCTTAATCCGTGAACGATATTACATCGGATATTCTCACGAATTCGAGGCGAGGATCGTAGCACATAATGCTGGCAATGTCCGCTCGACTAAAGGCTATCGACCCTGGCAATTAGTTCACAAAGAAATGTTTGCTGATAAAATTTCTGCGCGAAAAAGAGAGCTCGAAATTAAATCATATAAATCCGGTGAGGCATTTAAGAAATTATTAAAATAGGTGGGTTGGCCGAGTGGTTTAAGGCGCTGGTCTCGAAAACCAGTTGGGGAGAAATCCTCTCAGAGGTTCAAATCCTCTACCCACCACGTGGCCTTGGGCACTAGTCTCGTCCCGCCAGAACAATTTAAAAATATTTCAAAGAGGGCGGAATCCCGCCAACGGCGGGAAAAACCAGTTGGGGGAGAAATCCTCTCAGAGGTTCTCACGCCCCTTATTTAAAATTTAGGAAGGCGTGACCCCGCCAAAGGCGGTGGGAATCCTACCACCGCCGCCAGAAAAATATGACACAGCAAATTCTAATTTATATATCGCTTGCTTTCGGCGCTATCGCGATCGGCTGGATAGTTTATTTCGAAATGAGGCTCCGTAGAATTTTTGGCGGCAGGAAGGCGAGCGATTTGGAGGATGTGATGAAAGGAATCGTCAAAGAACTCGAATCAGTTGATAATTTTCGAGGAGAGATGGAAAAATATTTGGAGTCGGTTGAGCGTCGTATTCGCAGATCAGCCCAGCACGTCGGAGTCGTCCGCTTCAACCCGTTCCACGACGCCGGAGGAGATCAGAGTTTCTCTATCGCGATCATGGACGAGAAAAAAAATGGGATAGTTTTATCTTCTTTGTACGGAAGAGAGACATCCCGGCTTTACGCGAAGCCGATTGAAAACGCTTCTTCGCGCTACCAGCTTTCAAAGGAAGAAGAGCAGGCAATCGGAGAAGCGCTTAATAAAAATTCTTGATGCAGGAACAAATTAAAACAAAGCGCCCGCCAGTCGTCGTCGTCGTGGGTCATATAGACCATGGCAAAACGTCGATTCTGGATAAAATTCGCGAATCGAATGTTGCTGGGCGGGAAACAGGAGGGATTACGCAGCATATCGGAGCATATAAAGCCGAAGTCCGACTTCAGGGCGACTCCGAAGTCGGACTTCGGAAGATCACACTTCGGAAAATTACATTTTTGGATACCCCGGGGCACGAGGCGTTTTCGAAGATGCGCGGAAGAGGCGCGCGTGTTGCAGATATCGCTTTATTGGTTGTCGCCGCGGATGATGGGGTTAAGCCGCAGACGGAGGAAGCGTTGAAATCAATAGAGGAAGCAAAACTTCCTTTCATTGTTGTCCTGAATAAAATAGATAAGGCAAGCGCGGATGTTGAGCGAGTCAAGAAAGAACTGGGCGAGCGCGGAATAATTTTCGAAGAATGGGGAGGAAGGGTTCCTTTAACAAAAGTTTCCGCAAAGACCGGAGAAGGAATAAAAGAACTCTTGGATTTAATTCTTCTTTTGTCCGATGTTGAAGATTTGACGTGCGATCTTTCGAGGAATGCAACTGGAGTTGTTATCGAATCTCACTTGGATTCAAGGCGGGGTCAATCCGCGACTCTTTTGGTTCGCGATGGCAGTTTTAAGAAAGGCGAGTGGATTTTGGCTGGTGGATCCTCTGTTAAAACCAAAATTCTAGAAGATGAAAATGGAAAATCTGTTAGTGGGGCATCAGCCTCGGATCCGGTTCTGGTGGTCGGTTTTAATGAATCAGTTAAAGTTGGTTCGGTTTTCGAATCTTTCGATTCGAAAGATAAACTTAACGAAGCCTTGGAGGGAAATGCTCAAGACGAGATAATTAACTCAAGATCCTCAATCCCAGAGGGAAATAAGATTATTCCTCTCGTAATCAAGGCGGATGCCGCGGGTTCCATCGAAGCTATACAAAACCAGATTTCAAAACTAGATCTTAAAGATTTTTCCTTGGTGACATTGAGGGCGGAGGTTGGAAATATCACCGAAGACGATATAAAGCTCGCATCGGTGAATAAAAATTCGGTTGTTGTGGCGTTTAGGGTCAAAATAGATCGCGCCGCAACGCTTTTATCGGAGCGCTTTAGGGTTCGGGCGATGAATTTCAATATAATATATGAACTTGAAGACTGGCTGAGAATGGAGCTCGAAAATATCATAGGGGAAGAAAAGGTGAGGAAGACTCTTGGCATGGTGCGGATTTTAAAAATATTCAAAGAAGATGGTTCTAAGAAGATAGTTGGGGGAGTTGTTGAATCGGGAGGAATTTATTCGCAAAAACGCTTTGTTCTTTTTCGCAGAAAATTTCCATTAGGCGAAGGTAAAATATTGGAATTGCAAACCGGAAAGATTAAGGCCAAAGAAGTTTTGAGCCCAGGAGAATTTGGCGCCTTAATTGAAATCGGCTTCGAAGTAGCCACGGGAGACCAGCTCGAAGTTTACGACGAAGAAATTGTTAAAAGGAAGCTGTGAGTATATATAGAAAAGAAAAACTGGCTGAATTGTATAAACGGGCTACCACGGAATTTCTGCAAAAAAATATTTTCGCATCGGATTTTGTGTTGAGCATCACGAATATAGATTTTTCGGATAAAATTTCCCGCCTTAGGATATATTTTTCTGTGTGGCCTGATCAAAAAGAGAAAGATGTGATAAAATCTTTAAAGAGCTTGAAGAGGGAATTGAGAGTGGAGATCGGGGAGAGGGTTAAGACTAAATTCGTTCCGGAGATTGAATTTATTCTTGATGAATCGGAAAAAAAGAGGATTCATATAGAGGAGCTCTTGAAAAAAGAGAGATAAAGTTATATATTATACGGCGCTGGCCTGGTAGCCAAGTGGTAAGGCAAGGGACTGCAAATCCCTTATACGCGGGTTCAATTCCCGCCCAGGCCTCTGGATTTACGGGCGAGTGGCGGAATGGTATACGCGCACGACTTAAAATCGTGTGCCGAAAGGCTTGAGGGTTCGAGTCCCTCCTCGCCCACAAACTGCCGAGGTGGCGAAACTGGCAGACGCGCCAGCCTTAGGAGCTGGTGGGGCAACCCGTGGGAGTTCAAATCTCCCCCTCGGCACACACTTCGATAGACTCAGCGTAAACATCGTGGAGAAAATATTTTTTTCAAAAAAAGATTATCTATTAGCAACAGGAATAGTCTTGTTGGCTTTTTTGATTAGGATCCCAAATATTTCTTATCCTTCTGAGCCGGTCTGGGACGAATTTCATTATACCAATTACGCAATTCGAACCCTAAACGGGGAGGGAGCAATCGACGTGCACCCGCCGTTTATGCGATTATTTTTTGCTAAAGCCACCTATTTTTCCGGTTTTCGCGACTTATCACTGAAAATAAATATAGGCGAGGATTTTAAGAATTTCCCGTATATTACTTTGCGATTTGCGAGCATCCTCGCCGGATCTTTATTAGCCGGGGTAATTTATTTAATTGCAAGAAAGCTATTTAAAGAAAATGCTCTGGCATTGCTGCCATCTTTTTTTGTAATCTTTGACGGTTTTCTGGTCACTTATTCAAGATTAATTCTCCCAGAGATTTATATTTTATTTTTCGGATTTTTGGGAATTTTATTTTTACTAAGCGAAAGCTTCTTCGCCGTTATTATGGGAGGAATATTAATCGGCATTTCTTTTTCCATAAAATGGAGCGCTCTTGGATTTTTGGCCGCAGGGATAATTTATTTAGCACTTAATAAAAAAATCAAGCATATCCCCACTCTTATTTTGATTTCATTTCTGACTTATTTTTATATTTTCTCTATGATCGTTCCGGCTGACGATTTTATAAAATATACAAAGGCTATGTATAGAGGGCATCTGGCGTTTAAGGAGGGAGAGATCACCTACGCTTCCCATCCAATCAAGTGGCCTGTCGCGGATGACCGATTTATTCTTTGGGGAAACGGCAGAGATGACATCATAAAGCTTTCGCCAAATCTTTTTTCCTGGACATCGGTCGCGTTTTCTCTTTTAATTTCTTTCTATCTTGTTTTCCGAGATAAAGATAAAAAATTGATTTTTCTTCTCGGCGGTTACTTGGCAAGCTATATCCCATTCTTTTTCATATCGCGCCCAGTCTTTCTATATCATTACATTATTCCGTTGGTTTTCGGATTTCTATTCGCACCTTTCTTAATCTCTTTATTAATAGATATTTTTGGAGTCGAAAAAAAGAAGAAAATCCTCCTCATAACCCACATAGCAAACGTATCGTTTTTCTTGATTTTTATTCCGTTTATATATTAAAATACTGAATATCGCGGCCATGGTTTAGTGGTAGAATGCGTCCTTGCCAAGGACGAGACGGGGTTTCGATTACCCCTGGCCGCACATTTTTTACTTCAAATAGTTTAAAAAAATCAAAACCGCGAGCCCTAAGACAACAAGGCCGATAAATCCCGATATAAATTTAAGGGAATTTTTAAACATTTTTAAGGGCGTCCGGGGAGGTCTGGGAGGTCGGGTGCAATAACGCCTCCGAAATCAAAGAAATCAACAAGAACATTCACGATTCCCCAAATTGCCACCATGACAAAAAGCCCTATCAAGCCGAAAATTATATATTGCCTTCCTTCTTTTCTTTTCTCTTCGTCCCCGCCTGAAGTTATGAAAAGAATTATGCCCCAAAGAAAAACTATTGTTGCTATTAAGAACAAAATCGGGATTATTGAATCCAAGAAATCTATTATTGTATCAACAATACTTCCGATTGTTTGAGCGTGCGCTACTGGTATTAAATTAAATTTCATATTTTTAAAAGTCTTTTGCGAAATTTATTAAAACCCATAATATTCCGTTGACCGAAAACATTATCACGAGCCCGACGATTCCCCATAACATATGGCGCTTGCCATTATCCCTTTCCTCCTCATTGTCGCGGTTGATTAAGAACTCAACGACACCCCAGAGGAAAAGAATAGTGGCAAGCGCGAATAGCAGGAGCACGATTGGTTGCAGAACCTCGGTGGAGACGATAGCAATAACTTCGTCTATAGTCTTGGCGTAAGCAACCATGGAGACCCAAGATTTATATACCAGGAATTCCCCCCGGCGAAGTAGGAACTCCTACGTTTCCGGTTCCGGTGAATCCTACCAAGACGTTTACAATCCCCCAAGCGGCAACCATTACGAATAGCCCGACAAGGCCGTAGATCATAAGCGATCTGGCGTTGGCTCTCTTTTCTTCATCTGCTCCGGCTGTAAGGAACATAATAACTCCCCACAAAAATACGATTGTGCCAATGATGAGGAGAATCGGAACGATATTATTTACCAGAGTTTTAGTGCTAGCTACTATCGTATCAATTTGTGCCGCTAACACCAAAGACGGGGCTACGATAATTGCTATATAAGGCAGGGCTTTTTTAAGTTGTTTCATATATTTTATCTATTTATCCAAACGACCTTTATAAAATAATAAATTTTCACCTTTCTATTATAATACAATATTTGGGAGATTTTATCCACATAGCCTTATTTAATTGATTATTGGTTGTATAAAGCGTCGAGTTGATCTTTTGCATCTTTGCTTGCTTGTTCTTCCGTTTTAGTTCTTGTATAGACGGATTTTATCATACCCGCAAAGATTTCAGAAGTTTTTTCATAATTTATATCAAGCCAGCTTCTGAACTTTATAGCTTGTTTAAATATTGTCTGTAGAGGAGCGTTTGTAGTGCCTTCTTTGAGCAGGTCTCTTCTGGCCGGAGCCATAAAGGCACCCTCGGATATTTTTTGCACTTGCTCTTTCGATGCCATTGCCTGGGTCGCGCTAAGTGCGCCCGCGAAATTTTTTGCCTGACTTGTTATGCCAATTGAATAAAATTTTCCGTAAGTTAATGAAAGCTTTCCGTTTAATACTTGAGGAACTTCCGATATGTCAAAATTAAGATGTGGGTTTTTCTCCTTTAGAGAATGGTACTCCGACCCAAAACCGAAATAAATAGCGAGGGATTCTTTTATGAAGGCGTCCTTGGACTCTGGCATTGATTTAGCCCAAGAGTAGGAAAACTTTTGGGGGTCTGAAAATTCTGTAAAAAATCTTAAAGCTTCATTCATGCCGTCAAATTTTACCTTAAGTGTTTTGGAATCGATAATTGGTGAACCGGTTTGCAACACCAAGAGAGAGACGATCTCTTTGAAATGATTAACGTTTACCTCAATTCCTAAAGCCGAGCCCGCGCGCGCAATATTCCCCGAGCCGTCGAATTTTGTAAGAACTTGTGATGTAGTGAGAAATTCATTCCATGTTTTTGGTGAATCGGCAATGGACTCGTTCCTGAAAATATCCTTATTCCAGTAGAGGACTATGGGGTCAATTAATATAGGAATTCCAGCGGCACCAGTTTCGGTTAAAAGTAATTCCGTGCCGTCGGCGAAGGTATCCCGAAAAAGGCGCTCGCCTATGGTTTCGAAAGGTATTATTTGTAATTTGTTTTTTTCGGGGAGTATCATCTCAGATGGAAAAATTATCAAGTCCGGACCTTTTTGGCGGGCGAGCGCGTCGATAAATTCCCGCTCAAAAGTTGACGGATTTTTTTCCTGATAAGTTATATATATATTGGATTTTTTTAAATCTATAAGAGTATTTTTGAACGCGCTTTCGCTTATAGTCCCCCACATAGTCAACGACACCCTATTTTTCGAGCCAGACCCGCCATATCCAGGAAGAACTCCAGAGAAAACCAGAACTGCCAAAATTCCCGCCACTATAGCTAATGCAGTTATTATGATTTGCAATTTACCTATTTTCATTTCTATTTTTTATTTAGTTCTTTTAAAGATTACGCCATAATGATTTTCTCCGGCATTAAATTCTTTTTCAAATGTGAAACCTGTTTTGAGAAAAAAATCTTCCGCTTCTTGTCTATTAACGCGGCGCGAAAGAGGTGGCCCGAAAACTTTTTTTTCTTCATCCCATTCTATAACCACAACCCTGCCCGACGCTTTCAGTATCCTAAACGCCTCTTCGGCGATTTCTTTCTTACCTTCGGCTTGAAAAAGAATATTCGAGATTATGACCATATCTATCGATGCGGTTTTTAAGTGCGATCCATCTTTTGCTTCAAGATCTGTTAAGAGAGTCTCTATATTCAATAGCCGCAACTCCCTCGACTTGGATCGAATAAGCTCAAGAGCTTCTTTTCTTATATCTAAGGCGTAAACCTTGCCCGCGGCCCCAACCCTCTTGGCTAAAGAAATTGTGTAAAAACCGGCTCCGGCCCCGAAGTCGGCAACTTTCATTCCCGGGAGGATATCTAAAATTTTCGCGATTGCTTCTGGTTTTACAAACATTTATTTTTATTTATAGGCAAGTTATGGATGCGAGCTGATCTTTGGCGTCAAGTCTCATAATGCGTACCCCTTGAGTGGCTCTGCCCAACTCCGATATCTCTTTAAGGGAGGTCCTTATTACTTGCCCTTTTTTGGAGATTGCGATAATTTCTTCGAGATCAGGTGAGAGTACTTTAGCAGATACAAGGTTGCCGGTTTTGAGTGTTACTTTTGACGTTTTTATCCCGGAACCGCCTCGTTTTTGTAGCCTGTATTCGCTGATTTTAGTTTTCTTACCGAACCCGTTTTCCGAAACGACTAAAGTGAGAGCATCTTTTTCTTTTGCGGAAATAATATCCGCGCCAACAAGCTGATCTCCTTTTTTGAGACGCATCGCGCGAACACCCTGCGCGGATCTTCCCATTTGCCGAGCATCTGTTTCCTTGAAGCGGATAGCTTGGCCCTTTTTGGTTGTCAAAATGATGTGGTCGCCTTTCTCTGCGAGACGAACCCAGAAAAGCAGATCGTCTTTCAGGAGTTTTATGGCTATTATTCCAGATCTTCGGACGTCTTCAAAATGTTTTGAATCCACTTTCTTTATTATACCTCCTCTTGTAATCATAACTAAGGATAAAACTTCACCCTTTTTAGTTTTAGTAACCGGCAAAATTGATGTTATTTTTTCATCTTGCGTTATCGGCAGGAAATTTTGAATTGCCTTTCCTTTGGATACGCGTTTTCCTTCCGGGATTTCATACATTTTTGTTTGGAAAACTTTTCCTTTCGACGTGAAAAAAAGGAGGTCGTCGTGCGTATTTCCGGAGAAAAAGTTTGTAACTATATCTTCCTCTTTCGTTTCGTGCCCGATTATTCCTTTGCCCCCGCGCTTCTGCGAGCGGTACTCTTCCGGATTCACTCGTTTTATATAACCGTCTTGAGTCAGCACTACTATTGTCTCTTTTTCGGGGATAAGATCTTCCATTGAAAATGATTTAACTTCGGATACTATTATTTTACTTTTTCTCGTATCCGCGTATTTTTTCTTCAGTTCCAAAAGCTCATCTTTTACCATCTGCGCTATTTTATCCGGGTCTTTTAGAAGTGATTTCAGGTCGCGGATCAGTTTTTGCTTTTCTTTGAGTTCATCGTCAATTTTTTGCCGCTCGAGTCCCGCGAGGGTTGAGAGTCGCATTTCCAAAATCGCGTCGGCTTGTTTCGCGGAGAGATCGAATTTTTTGACCAAATTTTTATGCGCATCCTCCTTGGATTCCGATGATCTTATGGCCTTGATTATGGCGTCAATATGGTCGAGTGCTTTTTTAAGACCCTCGAGTATATGCGCGCGTTCCTCCGCTTTTTTCAAATCGAATTTCGCCCGCCTTTCTACGATAATTTTTCTCCATGAAACAAAATTTTCAAGAATGCTTTTTAGCGAAAGTACTTGTGGCTGGATTCCGTCCACGAGCGCTATCATATTAAAATGGAACGCGCGTTCGAGATCCGTAAATTTGTACAGTCCGTTGAGAATTTTTTCCGGAACGGCGTCGTGCTTTAAGTCTATCGCGATTGTCAGTCCTTCTTTATCCGATTCGTCCCGTATGTCGCGTATACCCTCAAGCCTTTTTTCGCGAACAAGGTCCGCCATCTTTATAATGAGCTCCGCTTTGTTAACTTGATATGGAATTGAGCTAATTATTATTTGGAAATTTCCCTTTGATTTCTCGACAATTTCCGCCTCGCCTCGCGTCAGAACGGATCCGCGCCCGGTCGCGTAGGCTTGCAGGAGATCTTTTTTTGAAAAAATAAGCCCGCCAGTCGGGAAGTCCGGGCCTTTTATGAATTGCATCAGATCTTCGGTGGTCGCTTTTGGATGTTCGATGAGGTGAGATGCTGCATCTATCGCCTCTCCCAAATTGTGCGGAGGGATATTTGTCGCCATGCCGACCGCAATTCCTAAAGTTCCGTTCAGGAGCAGATTTGGAAGAGACGCAGGAAGAACAACCGGTTCTTGGCGAGTCCCATCGTAATTGTCGCGGAATTCCACTGTCTCTTTTTCTATGTCGCCCAACAGTTCTTCTGCGATCTGCGTCATTCTTATTTCTGTATATCGTGGAGCTGCGGCATTGTCGCCGTCTATCGAGCCGAAATTTCCCTGCCCGTCCACAAGCGTATAGCGCATTGAGAAATCTTGGGCCATGCGAACAATGGAATCATAGACAGCCATATCCCCATGGGGATGATATTTTCCGAGCGTATCTCCGACGACGGCCGCCGATTTCCTGTATTTGGCGTTATGCTTTAGTCCCATTTCATTCATTGTATGGAGAATTCTTCTATGCACAGGCTTTAAACCGTCTCGGACATCCGGCAAGGCGCGGGCGACAATGACCGACATCGCGTAATCCAAATACGACTCTCTCATCTCGGGGATAATGTCGCGTTTTTGAATGTTTTTATTTTCTTGCTCCATTTTAATTTGTCAGTTGATTGAAACCTTTTTTAAGCACCTCAAACGGACTCGGCCCATTATCGGAAGCTTTGTTTTCGCTTTCATCGAATTTTAAAATACCTATCCATAATACTATTACAATCGTCATGGAAATTGCCATCCATGTGAATAAGAGTTTTTTTCTTGCCGCTACCGGCTTTTCTCTAATTTCCTGCAATTTTTCAAAAATTCCCATTTTATAAACTGATTACCGGTTCTAGCACGACCACTTTTATCCCTTCTTCCGGGAGCTCTTTTTTCTTTATTGTAAACTTCTCCTCGCTTTTAACTCCCTTCTCTCCCATCTCGTTTAAGAATTCATCCACTTTCTCGCCTTTGATTGATGTTTTCGGGATGGCGTAATGCATAGGGATGACTATTTTCGGCTCGAGCAGGTTCACGACCTTGGCCGCGCCCTCGGGATCAAGTACATCTCCTCCCCCGGTCGGGATAAATAAAATATCAACCTCGCCGATCGCTTCGATAGTTTCGGAATCGAGGTCGGAAGTCCCGAGGTCGCCAAGGTGGCAGAGGCGCATGTTTTCCATTTCAACCGCATATATTGTATTTAGCCCTTTTTTATCGCCCTTGCTTTTGTCGTGAAAAGAAGACCTCCCTGTTATAAGGAGTCCTTTTGTTTCGTATTCCCCAGGACCGGATATTAAAAAAGGTTCGCCAGAAAGCTCCTTTAGGCCGGAGTGGCGCGGGTGGTCGTGGCTCGAAAGAACTACATCAGCCGTGAATCTAGGAGGCTTTAAATCGGAATCTTTAGAAGGCGGATCGAACGCTATCGCCAATTTTCCCGATTCAACCTTAAAACAAGAAAGCCCGTAATAAGTAATAACCATTGGAATATTATAGCGTATTTTGACTTAAATTTAAAGAGGGTTTATACTTTTCCCTATGTCCAATCTATACGCAAATACGGCTGTTCTAGCGCCAGAAAAAAAGAAAAGCCAAGTGATGGACGAGCTCTGGAAAAAAATTTCTATTTCGTTGCCAAGGGCGGAAGACATTATTGAGGTGAAATTTCTCGAGAAATCAGGAGCAAGGGCGTTTTTTGAACTGGGTCCAATGGGATGTGGGAAGGTTTATGGACGGGAATATATTCTCGCTAAAGATATAATTAAAACTTTAAAAAAGGGGGACGCAGTGATGGCGAAAGTGTTGGATATAGAGAACGAAGACGGATATGTTGAATTGTCGCTCCGCGATGCCGGAAAAGATATTGTTTGGAAAGAGGCCGACGAATTGATGAAAAAAAAAGAAGTTTTGGAGCTCCTTGTCATCGAGGCGAACAAAGGGGGATTGGTTTTAGAATGGAAGAAAATAAAAGGATTCCTGCCGGCCTCCCAGCTCAAGACTTCGCACTATCCGAGAGTTGAGGGCGGAGACAAAGATAGAATATTTTCAGAGCTCAAAAAACTCGAGGGGCAGAAATTGGGAGTGACTATGATCGCAATCGATCCCAAAGAAAATAAAATAATTTTTTCAGAGAAAGGGGCAGATGCCGCGGATTTATCTCTGCTTACTTCAAAGTATCAAATTGGGCAGGTGATTGATGGAGAGATTACGGGCGTCGTTGATTTCGGAGTTTTTATAAAATTGGAAGAAGGGCTCGAAGGACTTTCGCATTTATCGGAACTTGATTGGTCCTTGGTCCAAAATCCGCATGAGCTTTTTAAAATTGGCGAGCGCGTTTCCGCAAAGATAATCGGGATAGAAGGAGGAAGAGTTTCTTTATCGTTAAAGGCCCTGAAGCAGGATCCATGGACTATGGTTGCTGAGAAATATAATAAAGGGGATATCGTTCAGGGAAAAGTTTTGAGATTTAATAAATACGGCTCGCTTATCGAAGTTGAAAACGGAGTC
>MFIO01000029.1:14632-15432 GCA_001780775.1 Candidatus Giovannonibacteria bacterium RIFCSPLOWO2_12_FULL_43_11c
TGAAAACGGAGTCTCGGGCCTCTGTCATATCTCGGAATTTAGCACGGGAGATAAAATGCGCGAAAAACTCGAAATCGGCCAGACCTACCCATTCCAAATAACCCTTTTTGAATCCAGAGAACGCAGAATGACGCTTTCCTACCTCGGCGAAGACGCCAAAGCCCCGGAAGCGCCGAAAACCCCTGAAAACTAATATCTAATTAAATCTTCCAAGGATTCTCTCAGCATCTGGAAATACAAGTTCCATCCAATGCGGTTCAAGACCCCGGTTTGTTCGCGGCCGAGGATATTGCCCGCGCCGCGGAGTTCGAGGTCGCGTTTGGCAATTTCCATTCCCGCGCCCAATTCCTGAAAAGATAATAGCGCTTCGAGCCGATCTTCGGCTTTCGGAGTGAGTTTTTGGGAGGGATAAAGAAAATACGCGAAGGCTTGAATATTAGTCCGGCCGACGCGCCCTCTAAGCTGGTGCGATTGCGAGAGGCCGAGTTTTGTTGAATCTTCGACGATCAAAGTATTTACGGATGAGATATCCAACCCATTTTCGATAATGGTCGTCGAGACCAAAATCTTAATTTTCCCTTCGCGGAATTCCCGCATAGTTCGAACCAAATGTTTTTCGCCGACTTTCCCGTGTAATATTTCTTTTCTTATCCTAGGAAATTGCTTATCGAGTTTTTTCATAATAAAAGGCATTTTCATGATTCGTGGCGAGAGGAAATAAACTTGCCCGCCTCGCTTTGATTCCTCTCTTATAGCTTCTCTGATTATTTTATCCGTTCTCGGCATAACGAAAGTCTTGA
>MFIO01000030.1 GCA_001780775.1 Candidatus Giovannonibacteria bacterium RIFCSPLOWO2_12_FULL_43_11c
CAAGGCTAGAGCAACTATAGCGGCCAAAAAATAATATAGATAGTTTACTGTTAATCTTGGCTCGGAAACCAATACTCCAGCAACGGATGGTTTTTGGGCCGAAGGCGCCGATGAAGGCACCGTCTTCGCATTTTCATTTTTAACTTCTGTAAAACTTTCTTTGGCCTGGGTTTGGGAAATTTCCGCGGCATTCGCTTTTGGAACGATGGACAGTTTTTCTGGCGCGATGGGCGCGATTTCCCGTGCGGGCGTCCCAAAAAATTGGACGACGAAAACAGTCTCTCTCCCCTGATAAATTCCTTGCGAGGTTGCGATCCCGATTTCTGTATAATCCGAATTTAATATATTTGTCCTATGCCCCGCGGAATTCATCCAAGCTTCGGCCACGTCTTTCGAGTCGAAAAAATTTACCGCAAGATTTTCCCCCGCCATTGAAAAAACGTAACCGGCTTTGTCCAAAAAATACCATGGGGTTTTTCCATCTGGAGTCACATGCGAAAAATAGCCGCTACCAGCCATATCATCTGCTTTCATCTGGGCCGCCTTTTCCAGAAGCGGGCTTATCTTAAGCGGAGATAAATCCCGGCTTTCTCGGCGCGTATTAGTTTCTTCAACCAAAACCGCCGGCAGAATTGACGCGAGAAAATTCGAGACAGGGTAAATATAAAAGGCATTGAAGAGAAACATAAGCTCCAAAAAAAGAATTGCCGCAAGTACGAAAGTAGTTGATTTCGGGCGCAAAAAATGAGGCTTATGGTCGTTGCCTTCGTGTGGAATAAAATATTTTTTTAGCGTTCTCGCCACTCCTTCCATTATATACGAGAATCGTTTATTACTATGGAAGCTCGGGCTGTGGAAGATTCAAGGTCGAACAGTTTGCGTTATTTATCCAGCGCTTTGTCGTTTTATAGACATAACCAGTTGAAGTGTGTTCTGTCGCGAGTCCATACTTAACCCACGGCTTTAAAATCTCTTCCCAGTATTTCGCTTGCAAATCATGCACAGCTTTATGGGTCATCGGCCCGTAAAATCCGGTAATTGGGATATTAGTTCCCTCGTGTCGATTTAGAAAAGCCTGCAATTTCTTGACTTCTTCGGGATTATTTTTCCCCCCATATTTAATATATTCATTAAGATAGATTCCGCAGGAAGTCGTTTCTCCTAAAACTTGTCCTGCCGGAGGAGTCGAAGGAACTATCGGTCCGCCGCCGATGCCGATGGAACCAAATGACCCCAGAATTCCACCGCCGCCGCCTGATCCACCACCAGTAGACGCTGTAGATACCGGAGGATTATCTCCTGATCCGCCAGTTCCGCCATTGTCTGGGGTTGGTGTTGGCGTCGGGGTTGGGGTAGGTTCAGGCGTAGGTGTCGGGCTAGACTCTGGAGTTGGTGTCGGGGTAGGTGTTGGTTCAGGGGTAGGCGTAGGAGTCGGCGTTGGAACTGCGACATTAAACGCAATACAGTAATACGTTCCACCGGCTTCCGGATAGTCCACAGAGTCAAGGTTGTCATAATTCATCACATCCGTCGCGCAATACATCTCCGCGCTTACATCATCCTCATTTGTCTGATTGTCCTGGTCGAATGTAAAAGGGATATAGCCGCTTTGCAATACCTCGCGAACCCACGCGAAAGCGCCGACAGTCAAAGTATCAATAGTAGTCATAGCAACGCCGGAAATGTCCGTTGGGCCGAATGTGGTCCACGGATTTCCGACTTCTCCAATAAACGATCCGCCTGGATCAATGCTCGCTGGATTTTCCGGAGCCCACTGGAAAAGCCAGCCTGATTCGAGATGGCAATTTTCGTTTTCGGCAAGAAAATCCGAAGCAGTGCTCGCGGTTATGTCTGGTCCACCCAATCCCCAATTCGGAAGATCGGATTCGCTATCGCATACGATCTTTGTAACTGAAACATCCGCATCCGTATTTTCATCATCATTATTCGTTGCAAGGACGAAAATTGGTGAAGTTATTCCCGAAGCAAGAGCGACTATTAAAAAAGTGGCTTGAAAACTCGCAATACTTTTTTTGTTTAACATGTTATTAAATTATTGGTTAATTGGGTTAAAAAACCCGTAAAAACCTTGATATTCCTATATGCGTGGGATTATAGCAAACCCAAAAAAATGGGTCAATAGGTCAATTATTTTTGACTAGGCAGATGTAATGCGCTATCTTTTGAGCAAATATTCTTTGAAAGGGGTTCCTCAATGAATACAACTGAACGACTTTTGGCCGATATGCCGATGTTGCGGTTCTTATGTTTTCAAATGGGTTTCATTGCGGCGTTTAAGGACAAGGGGAGATTGCCGAAGGTAATCAAAAAATATGGCCTCAAAAAACCATATCCCTTCCTCATTATTCCTAGTAGTCCAATGCCGAATCTCGGAGTGCCATATTTCGCGCACGACATAAATATCGACGAAGATCATCCGGAGTGGACTTTACGCGGCGTGACGTACTACCGATGCCGCACAGATAGTAATAAATTGGTGCTAGCCACTGAAGAGAGCATATCGAAACACCTTAGTAATTCTCCGCTCGGCCATACTGTACGAAAACTCTACGTCATCAACGGCGGAAAAAAATAGGCCAGAAGGTAGAAGTCAGCAACTCCGCGGCGCGTAAACGTGTCGCGGAGTTTTTTAATTCCCGTTTCATCCATAAATATCATAGATATATCATGAATATTTTGAATATAAATATAATCCACGATCGTGGACTATACTTACAAACTAAGAATGACTAAAAAGCGGGATTAATCCACTGGGGACGGCTCGTCTGGTGGGGCTTCGGGTGCGGGCGGGGATTCCAAAGATTCAGCGCTGTTGCCGCCTGTATTTGCTTCGACGTTAATTTCATTTTCGACAACAGCATTGTTATTATTTTCCACTATCACATTTCCTTCGCCTCCGCCCGAAATCTCCGTCACACTGGTATTCACGACATTTTCAACTTCCGCCTCGGCGCACGCGTCGCCGGTCATAATCATCACAGTTCCTCCCGCTTCGACTCGAGTGACTCTCAAGCGATTTTCGCACCTGCACGAATCGCCATCGTGATCGTCATCGCCATCACCGTGATCCCCGCCGCCGCCTGCGGTGAGCGAAGTCGAACCGCCATATCCTTCATGGCCATGGTGGTCGCGATCATCTTCATCATCTTCGTCGTCGCAATCGTCATCCGGCGGAGGCGGGTTTTCGCACGGAGATACTTTTTTGGCATTATTAACTTTTTCCACCCTGTCTTTCATATCTTTGAGTTGTTGGTTCGGAACTGGATCGGGATCTGGGAAATCCGCGATCAAAAGCGCGTCCGCTTCGGCGATGAGTTCGGAAATTATAATGTCCTCATCGGGAACAAGCGACGAGGCGATTCCAGGAGTACTTGAGGCATTGAATTTAAGCGCCAAAAGTTCCCGCTCGAGCTTGTCCGTCATATCCGCGTGAGCGTTTAGCATATCTTCGGCTTCTTCGGGGGTCGAAATCAAAATTACTCCTACTGTCTGCGGCAAAATCCAGTCCTCCTCATGATTTTTCCAATATCCGCGCGAGCGGATTTCAAATTCTCTGCACACCTCCTGCGTCGAAATAACATTACCGATCCGTTCCACATCCCAGAATCCGCCAGGGAAAATAAATGGCGTCGATTGCCACGCTTGAAAAACAAAATCAAATACGCAAGTCGAGCTTCCGAACGCCGAAGGCACCGTGACCGAAAACGTCCAATTGTCTCCCGCAGAGCCAAATTGAACTGGAGAAGACTCAAACGCCAATAGATTGCCAGAATACACTTCGCTCCCCTCCAAATTCGCCCGTACATTCAAAGCTCCGCAAAATGGAGCATCGCCGCCCGTCATCTCTGGCTTCACTTTATAGCTAAACTCGGTGCTGTCATCGTCCACCACGTCCACATTCCGCGAAATTTCGTCGCCAGGATCTAAATCCGCCGCGTCCGACGCGGGAAGCCACGGCGTCCCCTCTAAATCAAAATCTAAAAGGACGGCCGCAAAAATATTGCCCGGAGAGAATTCAAGATCAGTAAAAAAAGAAACCGTGGTGCCGACGCCCGAAAGTAAAACGACGGATAGTAGCCCGATCCATAACTTCTTACTCCACGTCCGTTTCTTCGACGTGAGGATTTGCGCAACTCTCGGTTTTACGTCGATTATTTTCATACTATTTCTTCGTCTTTTTTAACAGCCCTCATTTTTTTAACCTCGCGCCAAATATTCTGTGTCTGCTCCCCGATAAGAATCAGGGCGGGAATCAAAATCAGCGCGAAAAAACCGTACGGTTTTTTCGCGGTATCGATCGCATACCCGACGTACGGGACATCAAACAAAACTTTCCCGATAACTTTTCTTGCGAGGATAATCTGCCCATCCGATTCCTCGTTGGCGTCCCCTTTTGTTAAATATGTCACGAGATTATTTTCCGTCTTCACTTCAATAACTCGGTGCGTTATCGGAACTTTTGCGCCCCGTTCATCTTTAAAATCAGAATCGAAAGTAATAATCTCCCCCACTGCATACTTCGCTTCCGGTTTTATCAAAACCACGGATCCGGTTTTTATTTTCGGCTCCATTGATCCGGACTCCACGACTTTGATCTGGATATTTCCTTTCGCCGGAAAAGCCGAAACCGCAACAACAAGCGCAACCAAAATCAACGCCCCGAAGAAAATGTAATATAAAGTTTTCAAAATTATTTTCATAATTTTGAGGTTTTCCAAACCTCTATCACCCCGCTCGGTCACAAGCACGAGCGAGGCAAAGAAGCTTCGAATTTAGAGTCTAGGGACCGAAGGTATTCGTGATAGTGCAAGTAATTGCAACGCCTTCATTCAACTGGAATACGTTGCCAAGAGCCGCAGGACATCCAGTGCCCGAAATACCCGTTGCCGTGTAACCGGCAAACGCATCTTCAGTGATCGTAACGTTTAGATTTGAGTTAACCGATCGTGAACCTCCTGATGGCACAAGAACGCCATTGACTCGCATTTTGAAATCAGTAGCGACGGCGCTTCCTCCAACCACATTCTTGATTAACGTGATGTTTGGACGAATATCATCATTGGTAATGGTGCAAGTTTTGACATCACCTGGATTTAGAATGATATCCCCATCAATATCACAATCCCCGCTAAATGTTGCCTCGTAACCACCAACTCCAGTTTCTCCGACTGAATAAATGCCCTCCAATACGTCCGTCTGTACACTGGATGTTACTGGGGTCGTTACTATTCCGTTATCCAGAAACAGCTGAAAATTAGCAATGACGTTATTTCCGCCAAAATTATTGTTTACAACTTTGATGACAGTGATCTTTGCCGTCCTGGGCTCTCCATCACCGCAGACGTAATCCGGAATGTGCCTCGATTGAACCGCTCGGAACGCGAGATCGAGAGTAACTCCGTCGGTCTGCGTTATGTTTCCAAGCGCAGTGCCGTCGCAGGTAACTCCTGTGCCTTCTCTGTCTGGCGCAAGCGGGCCATCTGTTCCAACTCCGTCTTGAGCAAACGGATTTAACGTTAGCGTCCCAAAGCACCACGCCTTCGCGATATATACTGTTGTATCTCCCGGAACCGGTCCTGGGGCATTCGGCGTCCAAATGTTGTTCAAGGAATCCGCGAGCGGAACCGAGAACGAATGGTCTGGACCGAACATATTTGTTACAGTCTGGACTCCGTCCGTTATCGGATTCTCGCCAACCTCGTACACATTATCTCCGTCGTCCGCCCACCAGAACATTTGAAGATTTTGAGCAAGCTCGCCGTCCCAAGTGTTGTTTATTTCTTCCGGCAAATCGCCAGCGTCGAGTTCCGGCTCGTTCGAAGATTTATCATCATTCGACGTTAGCACCATATCCATGCAGATATACGCGTCGTTGTCGTTTACATGGAGGGAAATCGTATCCTCTCCTTCATCATCCGGCTTTAAATCCGTGAAGTTGAAGAAAAGTTTTCCGTTCGGAAGATCCGCCGCGGGGAACCAAGACGTGAGTTCGTTTAAGACCCCGTTATAATAACTTTCGTTATCAATTTTGAGGTCAATTGCCCCCGCCGCGAAAGTATTTCCGCTGGAGGTTTCTGTATCCGAAAGGAAGGCAGTAGTCGCCCCGACCACAAGCGCCGCGACTGCGATTATCACACCTAGACTAGTAATTATTTTTTTCATGTGTTTTTAGACCCGACTTTTCCCCGAAAGTCGGAATCGATTAATAATCATCCGCTAGAATGTTGGGGTCGGTCCTGGATTATTCCTGTGCTGAACTGCCTGGAAAGATAAATCAGCAATAAGCGAATCAGTCTGCGCCTCGTTTGCTACTGTTGTTGGGATACTCCAACCAAGTCCAAAGTAATAGGTTACGCTACCGACCATTCTTCCGTCATCAGCAAGTCCGTGGCACAAACCATAATTATTATGTCCATTCACAGGCTGTCCAGTCGTGCAATAAGCATCAAATATCGGATCCAGAGCTAACCAAATGTTGTGAACCTCATCAATTTCTGTGGAATTGTCAATGTTATTTACATCATCAACTGGTCCGGGAGTGATTACAGTAGGCTCTGCGCAATTTACAGAAGTTGGAGTCTGTGGATTTAATGGATCTAGAGCATCACACTGTTGAACATTGTCACCTTCTGTCCGATCTTCTGGACATCGCGCTCCCGTGGATGACGTATCACTCGGGTCATTGCACTGGAAACCTGGGATTGCGCCCTGGTCTAACCACGCAAAGAAACTAATGCTCTGGGAAAGCTCTCCGCTTCCCGGAGTTTGATTTTCTGGAATTGCAACCGTGCAAAGCTCGCTGCTAGTGGTGCTAGCTGCGGCCTCCGGCTCGGTGCAGGTATTGTTATAGTCCTTAACCGCAGAAATCACAAATCTACCCCAACCATCGTTATTCGTGAGATGAAGAGAGATTGTATTTTCACCTACATCACCCGGCTTTATGTCTCTTAAGTTGAAGAATTTATTCGTTGCACCCAAATCTGTTTCAGACCACGTTCCATCACAAGCAGTGTTATAAACTTCTAGTGCTAACTGTTCCGCCGTTGGTAAAGTAGGGGGATTTGCCAATGGTTCAAGCCACAAAAATGGACCCGTACTATTAACCTGACGACAAATTAAACCATTGTAATGCGATTCGCTGTCGATTTTTAAATCAATTGCTCCGGCGGTGAAAGTATTTCCCGTGGAGGTTTCCGTGTCGCTGAAGAACGCGGTTGAGGCGCCTATAGCGACCGCGGCAACTGCTCCAATTACGCTCAAACTAATAATTATTTTTTTCATTTGTTTGTTTGTTATTTCCCCGCACCTTTCAAGCGTTGCGAAGGCTTTTTGATATCCTTCGTTTCAGCTGAGCATATACTTTTCCGTAATGCTTAACCTGTTCTTCGCGATGGATAGAATCTTCTCTCGATGCATATCCTTCCACGTACACAAACTTCCATGGACTATATCGCGCGGTTGAGAATGTTCTATTGTCGTTATGTTCTTTAAGCCTTCGAACAAGATTGTTTGTGCTACCAAAATATAGCTCACCATTCTTTTGACTCTTGATAACATAGAACCAGTGCATATAACGCTAGAAAGGTGCGGGGTTTATTAACTAATAATTTACTTTATTTACTTTTAATCTGTGCGACCTTTTCCCGCACCTTTCAAAATTCTTGAAAGGTGCGGGATTTAATTTTTCATTAACTACTCTAAAATTTTAACATGGCGGAAAAAGCGGATTTGCAAAAAGGTTATCAAAATCTTAAGAAGGTGTGAATTAGTTGTTAATAATCTGTTTCTATCCATAGAATTTTATGAATAGCACGGCGAGAATGCCCGCGGCGGTCGTGGCGAACCATTGCCATATCCATTTGAAGTTCAAGAAAGCGAGCGACATGAGATTCATAAATCTTGAGGTTCGTGGGGATTCTTCGAGTGGCGCGGACGGTTCTTCTGCAACTTCCAAATCTTCGATCGTGGTCGGCTCTGGCGTTGAAATTTTTGGAATATAATCCGTGATTAGAGAAACCGTTTTCTTTATTTCCCGTTCGACGGAAGCGGGTTCCGGGGTTACTGCATTAATTTCAGGAGTTGTCTCCGGAGCCGGGAGCGGTTCCACGGGGAGTATTTCGATGGAATCTTCCGCCGAGACGAAATATCTATCCACGCCTGATTCATCCTTCGCGCTGAACTTCGCAACATTTTTGTAAATTCCCGGCTTGGCATTTGGCGCGAACTGAAGAGTGTATGTAATAGTTATCTCCTCTCCGTCAAGGACGATATCGAGCGGCCACTCGCGAACGCTCACAGGTTCCGTGCCGGTCGCGTAATAAAGTTTGTCAACGACTTTCGATTCGTATCCCTTTCCGCCGCCAACATTTTTCAAAATAATTTTATAGCCAACGGATTCACCAGGCCTCGCGGTTCCGCTCGTGGCGCCGTTGATTTTTGAAATCCGGAAATCCGGCAAGGCGGAGTTGCTGATATTCGGTTCTCGCTTGCGGTTGATAAGGATATTGGTTCTCTCGGAGTTGTCCTCGCTTTTGCCGTCCTCCTCGAAAGAGCTGACTTGCGCCGTGTTGGCGAGGAAAGTTGCTCCAGCCGGAAGATTGTCCCTAATGCTTACTTCATATGAAATTACTCTCGCCTCTCCAGGTCTTAACATCCCTAAATTCCATTCCACTCCGCGATCCGTCCTGTTCCCGCCATTTAAGGAAGTCGGGCTAAGATATCTTTCATCAAAATCATCATGCAAGAGAATATTGGTCGCGTCGGTATCGCCGTTATTTACTACTGTTAGAGTATATGTGAATTTATCCCCGGGCATGGCTTCGCGCGGAATCGAAGATACACTTTCCCCAACCCAAAGATCCGGCCTGCCAAAAGCGATATTCCCGTGCCAGTTGCCAAAAACATTTATGATGGCCAGTATCCAGTTTCTTCCGAAGATGTTCGTATTCACAACGTTTACTACATTTGTCGCGGCGTTAGCGTTCCCCGTCGCGATTGTGCTCGTCCCGCCGTTTCCGGTCGCCTTGTTCGCTCCCGTAAGCGCTAAGACACGGATATTATTTCTTATCGCGGCTTGGTTTGAGTTTTCGATATTAGTTGAATTATTACTCCCGCTCGACCCGCCTGCCGGCGAGGCAGGAGATCCCGAGCTTTGCGAAGAACTGCCTTGGCCATTTCCCAAAATCACCAAGCCTCCATTGCTTTCCGTCCACGTAAATCCGTCGGGAGCGGAGAAAACATTTCCGCCCCAGTCGCCGAAAAAGCGAAATGCGATCATCACGGAGTCCGAGCCGAAGATATTAGTATTCGCTTGATTGAACGTGTTATTGACGGCGTTCGCGGTGCCCGTAACGACAAGCCCGTTAGCGTTTTCATTTGCCTCGTTCGAGCCAGTCTCGGCTTCGCTAGAGATATTATTCTCTATTGAAGCGCTGTTTTGATTTGAAGCGGATGTATTTACTCCGCCTTCGGCGCAACATTGCGAGAAAAGATATTTAGAAGGGAGAACCAAATCTCCCGACCACGACCCAAAATTATTTAATACCAAAAGAAGATAGTTTGATCCGACGACATTCGTGTTCACAATGTTCAAAACATTCGCGGCCGCGTTCGCGTCGCCTGTCAAAATTGTTCCGTCGCCCGCGTTCCCTGACGCGAAATTTCCTCCGGTTTGCGCGCGCGCCACCACGTCATTAGTCACAGTCGCAGCATTTTCGTTTTGAACAGAAAGGTCGCCCGAAAAAATACTGCAATTGTCGGAACAGCTTGAATTAAAGAAATTCGAATTGCTAAAATCGAGATCGCCCAAAAGTGACGAAAAAACATTCAAAAGGAGAACAAGGCCGTTTGAATCAGTAAACGTGCTATTTACGACATTGATGACGTTAGCGGAAGAGTTCGCGTCGCCAGTTTCAATAGTCGCGGATCCTGGATTTTCATTGGCGTTATTTTCTCCGGTTGCCGTCGTAGATGTGGCCTCTGTCGCCACTTCTGCGGAACTCGTATTTTCCACGGAAATATCGGCTTGAGACGGCTCTCCCTCCGAAGAAGCCGAGCTTCCACTTGGAAGCTCGGCTTCCAAGTCTGTCGGCGGTGAGGTTTCGCCGCTCTCCACTGCTACCTCGCTCGTGTTAGCCGTATTTTCAACAGTCACGTCCGACTGCGCGTTGCCGGTCTCTATAACGACTTCTTGTGCCCCCGCCTCCACTAAAGCTTCTGCGGGCAAGAAAGCTACGGAGGGCAAAGCAAACACGCCTAAAACAAGCGCTAAAAACGCTATTTTTTTACCAAAATTTAAACCAACCGAAAAAGCGCTTGAAAAAGTTTCTGAAAAATTTATCGTTTTCATTGTTTTTATTTTGTTTGACATTTTGTTCTTGCGCGCTAGTTGCTATTTTATTTATAAATTTCTTCTCGATTTTCACAGTCCCAGTGCTGGATTCTTTGTGGATTTTTATGTCTTCCACGACCTCGCCATTTATGATGGTTTTGACCTGAACATCCGCCGAAGCGGGGCCTTCGATTATTTCTCCTGGTTTAGCCGAATTTCCCCCGGAATTCGCCTCGACTGAAATATTATTTTCAACGCTCGCCGTCCCCGCAAAAGCTGGAATAGTTAAAAATAGAGATAATAGTAAGATCAGTATCTGCATATTCGTCTAATAAGTATCTAACCGATGAACCCCCTGCCCCCGCAGAAAAAGTGGGGACAGGAAGATTCATTCGATTTCTAGCGATCTAGCGTCGGATCCTAGTTACAGTAGAGTTCACCAAGTTGCCTACCGCACCGTCAGCATACGCATTGCCGGTAACGATTGTCCCGCCGTCGCCAGCGTTAGCTGTGCTCGAGTGATGGTGGTGATGGCTGGAACTACCGGTAGCATCGCCGCCGTTCGCGGTGTTGCCACCGGTTGAAGCGTCGGTGTTAACGTAATTCTTCACCGTTGCGTTGTTGTCCACATCAACATCAATGTTGCCTCTGCATCCGCAAGAAGCTGTCACCTTTGTGTAAGTGGAATTTACGTCATTCAACACGGTTGAAATCGCATCTGCATTGCCGGTAACGATTACGCCGCCATTTCCGCCATTCGCATTTCCACCATTAGCATTTCCGCCGTTCGCGACGTTGCCGCCGGTCGAAGCGTCGGTGTTAACAATGTTCTTCACATAAGCGCTATTGTCCACATCAACAGAGATGTTAGATGACGACCAATGAGACGCCAATGCCGGAGTGACACTCATCGCGAATGCCATTACCGGAAGAAGAGATCCTGCTAATATTTTCTTTATCATTGTTTTGAATTTATATTTCCAATAATTTTTTCTTTCGACCTTTTAATATTCCTGCTCAAAGAGGCACGCGTACGCTTTAGCGCCCCGTCTCCTTGAGATTTGGAATTAAAATAAATAAAAAAACCTTTTTCTTCAATAAGAAAAAGGCCATCATTCCGTCTTCTATATTAGTACCGTGGGCAAACTTTTGGTTGAAATGCATATTCTACATTTCCACCTCGGTTTCCCCGTCGAGACGGATAACTTATCCAGTTATATATCTGATTTATATATTATAATAAGAATATACGCAATGCAAGTTTTCCACAAATCAGAACTATAACTAAAAAAGGCCGTGCATGGGCGTCGCATCTGGGGAAACAACAGTTAAGCTGTTTGATCCGACGCCCGTGTACGGTCTTTAAATATTAGCGTAATAATATATAACCACTTGCCTAAATGTCAAGCTTTAAAAACTATGATAACATTTACTAAATATTATACCAGAAGCGCTTTATATTAGACTCGAGATGGATATCCATCACAGTTGATGTCGCGAAATCCGCCTCCTTGACCTTCCAATTATACTAACAAAAGACTCTGCGGCCCCGCGCTCGCAGAGTCTTTTTTCTTTATGTGCAGGCAATGGCGCAAAAATAAAAAGTTGATTAACTACCCCCGCCACTATTCTCGCGATCGCGAGAATACTTTACTACTATTAAATCTCCAGCTAAACTAGTTCAATGGCCAGATACGGAAAAATGACCGTCCAAATTTTGAGCCTGCTTTCGCAAGGCATGCTTCTCGGCTTTACGCGCGATAGAAAACAGAGGTTAGAGATTTTGGAAGAATGCGATCGGACTTGGAATTCATTGGACCGCAACCAGCTTTTCCGCGCACTCCGCATTCTGAAAATGAAAAAACTGGTAGAGATAATCGAAAAAGGTGACAAGAGAAAAATCGAGCTTACTCACTTCGGAAAACTTCGGTCTAAAAATTACCTCATATACAATCTCGCGGTTAAAAAACGGAAGCACTGGGACGGCAAATGGAGAATCGTCATATTCGATGTCCCTGAAACGAGAAAGAAAACGCGCGACAGCTTGCGTGGGCATTTAAAGCGCCTCGGGTTTTATGAATTTCAAAAAAGCGTTTTTGCGATTCCATACCCTTGCGAGGATGAAATAACCATTCTCACAAATCTTCTTGATCTCAAAGATAGCGTTCGATACCTCGAATCCACGCTTTCTTACGAAGAAGACTTAAAGAAACAATTCTACTTATAGTCACTATTTCCGCGATCGCGAGTATAGTGGCACAAGCGGAAATTGGAATAACCTGAAAATCGAGACTGCTTATAACACAGTTAGAACGAATACCAAGGTTTCGGCGTCGTGGATTCGAGATAAATGTCCATCACTGTTGAGGTCGCGAAATCAGCGGGGAGTTCGATATTAAAGGTATCGTATCCGTCTTTACTAACAATAAGTTTTCTTTGGGCTGGCGGGATGAAAATCTGATAGAAGACGGTATCTGTCTTTACTGAATACGATCCGTCGGCAAAACCAATCTGGGCTCCGCTTAAATATTTTCCATCAGTATCAAAAATTGTTCCGGAAAGAGAAGGCATTCGGTAATAATCTTTGATTACCGAATATGCTTCGCGCGGCTTGTCCCCGCGGACAAGCGCGGTCGTTCCGCCTTCAAAAACCCAATAGTTCACGAGCGGGATATTTTCGCTTTGAAGATAGAGCGCGCGAAAAAGCGCCTCAACGAATTTCGCCTGCGCGGCCTCCGTCATATTCCCATTTAAATCCGGGATAGGCGCGCCAAATTCCCCTATTCCAATATTTACGCCCAATTTTTCACGAATATCAGCGA
>MFIO01000031.1:0-16366 GCA_001780775.1 Candidatus Giovannonibacteria bacterium RIFCSPLOWO2_12_FULL_43_11c
GAAAATTTGCTTTTGGAAGAACTAGGACTTAAGAATTTTGAAGCGGAAAATAAATTGTGGAGTGTAATTGAATTGTCCGAAGTCAAAAAAGCGAATCGCATTGACGCGGAATATTTTCAGCCGAAATATGAGGAGCTTGAATCAAAAATTAAAAAATATGAGCACAAGCCGCTTGAGGGAGTGTTAGAAAATGTTTCTGCTAAATTTGATCCAATCAAACAACCGGATAAAAATTTTAAATATGTGGAACTTTCAAATATCAATGCTTCAATTGGCATTATTGACGGATTTTCTGAAATACTCGGCAAGGAAGCACCGAATAGGGCAAGGCGGGTTTTAAAAGAAAATGATGTAATTGCCTCAAGCGTTCAGGGTTCACTGGAAAAAGCCTCGCTGGTACATGAGAATCAAAAAGATTTTTTGGCATCCACCGGATTTTTCCAATTTCGAAGCAAGGAAATTTTGCCGGAAGCTCTGCTCATACTTGCAAAAAGCATTGTCTTCCAATGGCAATTGGAAAAGCGTTGTGCTGGAACAATTCTAACTGCGGTGCCGAAAGAAAGCATAAATGATATACTCATTCCAATTTTACCAAAACCAATCCAAGAAAAAATTGCCGATTTGGTCCAAAAATCACACGAATCTCGTGAAGAAGCGAAAGCGTTACTAGAAGAAGCAAAACGCAAAGTTGAAGAAATGATTGAGAATAAATGAAAGCCCGATTTTAGCAGTCCTTGACATGGAGTGCTAATTCGAATAAACTCTAAGCATGAATAGATTGGGGGCTAGGGAGGAGAATATCCTTAATTTTATAATCCGGGATTATGTCCGGAACGCTTCTCCTATTTCTTCGGGGAGGATTTTTGAGTCGAAGACCTTCAGATTAAGCCCAGCGACTATAAGGAACGCGATGCTCGAGTTGGACGACGAAGGCTATTTGGAACAGCCTTATACTTCCTCGGGCAGGATTCCAACCGATAAGGCATATCGATATTTTGTTGATAATCTCATGACGCATAAGGGCCCTTCTAGGAACGAGAAAATGGTTTTGGAAGACTTGGTCAGCGAAGTACGCGAGAGGCACGAGATGCTGTTCGAAAATTTCGCGCGCTTGCTCGCGGACGAAGTAGGGCTTTTTTGCGGTATTGCGAGTTTCAATGGAGAGCCCAGGATTGAAGCATATGGGCTTGAGAAAGTTTTTTCCGAGCCGGAATTTTATGACAGGAACCTTACAGTTGAGTTTTCGCGATTGGTGGACAATATCGATAAAGTCGCGGAAAAATTTTTGGAAGATTCGTTTGACGATAGGCCATCTGTTTTTATCGGCGGGGAAAATCAGTTTCACGATGCCAAAGAATTCAGCTCTGTCGCGATGAAATTTTCCGACGATGAATTCGGAAATTGCATAATTTTCTCGATCGGTCCAAAACGAATGAATTACGAAAAGGTCTCTTCGCTCTTAAATTTTGTCGTTAAAGATATGATTGGATAATTATGGCAGAGGAAGAAATTGAATTAGAGGAAGAAGTTATTGAAGAAGAAGGGTTGCGGGAAAAACTGAAGAAAATGAGGGATGATCTTAAGGCGTGCAGGAAAGATAAGGAAGAATATTTAGCGGGGTGGCAGAGGGCGAAGGCAGACTTTATAAACGCGAGAAAGGAGGAGGAGAGGAGCAGAGAAACTTTTGTGAAATTTGCCCAAGCGTCAGTGCTTCTCGAATTCCTAAAGATAGCCGATTCGCTTGAGATGGCGATGAAGCATGGCGGAAGCGATGGAATCAAGCAAATTTATTCGCAGGTAAAAGATATATTAAAACAGCACAGGGTAATAGAGATCGAATCGGAGGGCAAGAAATTTAATCCGGCGGAACATGAAGCGATAGATAAAGTCGAAATTAATGATCCGGAAAAGGAAAATATTATAATTGAGAATCTGCAGAAAGGCTGGCGTTTACACGATAAAGTTTTAAGGCCAGCCAAAGTAAAAGTGGGAATTTATAAGAAAAATTAAAAATAAAAATATGCCAAAAATATTAGGAATTGATTTAGGAACAACTAACTCCGCTATGGCGGTGATCGAAGGCGGAGAGCCGAAGATTCTTGAAAACGAAGAGGGCGTTAGAACAACGCCGTCTATGGTCGCGATATCAAAAGCGGGCGACAGAGTTACGGGCCTTCTAGCCAAGCGGCAGGCGGTCACAAATCCAGAGAACACCATTTTTTCGGTAAAACGCCTGATTGGAAGAAAATTCACTGATCAGGAGGTTGAGAGAGATAAAAAATGGCTGTCGTATAAAATACGCGGATCCGCTAATAGCGGAGTAGAAATAAAGATGCAAGACAAATGGCTTCGCCCGGAAGAAATATCCGCGATGATCTTGCAGAAATTAAAAAAGGACGCGGAGGCGAAACTCGGCGAGAAGATAAATGAAGCCGTTATAACCGTGCCCGCGTATTTTGATGATTCGCAGCGAGCGGCGACAAAAGCGGCCGGTGAAATCGCCGGATTCAATGTGAAAAGAATTTTACCAGAGCCGACAGCAGCTGCTCTTGCTTACGGATTGAACAAAAAGAATGATGAGAAAATAGTGGTTTATGATTTTGGGGGCGGAACTTTCGATGTTTCAGTTTTGGAAATAAGTTCAGATACGGTCGAGGTTCGGGCGATTGGCGGAGATACGCATCTCGGAGGAGATGATCTTGACCAGATTTTAATCAGTTATCTTGTTGGAGAATTCAAAAAAACAGACGGCATTGATCTATCAAAGGATGCCCTCGCTCTCCAGAGACTTAAAGAAGCCGCCGAGAAGGCAAAGCACGAATTGTCCACAACGATAGAAACGGAAATCAATATCCCGTTTATAACGGCCGATGCTTCCGGACCCAGGCACTTCTTGATCAAACTCGCGCGCGCGAAATTCGAAGATTTGGTCAGGGATCTTGTTTCAAAATCGATTGCGCTAACCAAAAATACCGTCACGCTTCCTTCTCCGAAAGGAGCCGGATTCAAGTTGAGCGAAATTGATGAAATTATTTTGGTAGGCGGGCAGACAAGAATGCCTCTGATACAGGATGAAGTGAAGAAATTATTCGGAAAAGAGCCAAATCGGTCCATTAACCCGGATGAGGTAGTTGCTCTCGGAGCCGCGGTTCAAGCCGGAATATTGCAGGGGGATGTTAAGGATGTTTTGCTTCTTGATGTCACCCCTCTTTCTTTAGGAATTGAAACTCTCGGAGGAGTATTCACAAAAATTATTGAAAAAAATACTACAATCCCAGTGTCCAAGAACCAAGTGTTTTCAACGGCTGCTGATAACCAAACATCGGTAGAGGTGCATGTTCTGCAGGGAGAGCGGGAGATCGCGCAATATAATAAAACTTTGGGTAGATTTATACTAGATGGCATTACTACAGCGCCACGTGGGATGCCGCAAGTCGAAGTTTCATTCGATATCGACGCTAATGGAATTTTGAACGTCAAAGCCCGCGATAAGGCGACAAATAAAGAGCAATCCGTCCGAATCGAAGCTTCAACGGGACTTTCCAAAGAAGATATCGAAAAGATGAAAAAGGATGCCGAGGCGCATAGCGACGAGGACCATAAAAAAAGAGAGGCGGTTGAAATCAAAAATCAAGCCGATACTTTGGTCTACACTGCGGAGAAAGCCTTGCGAGATGGTGGCGATAAAATTTCGACTGAAGTGAAGGGAGAAGTTGAAATAAAAATAGAAGAGCTCAAGAAAATAAAAGACGGAGAAAATATAGAAGAGATAAAATCGAAAACGGAGGAGCTTTCAAAAGCAATTTCCAAAATAGGCGAGGCGCTATACAAACAAAATCAGGCTTCTGCGGGAGGCGCTGCTGGTAAAGGGCGGGAAGCCGAATACGAAGATATTAAAAAAGACGAAGGTTCTCCTCCACCTGATCAGGACAAAAAGAATTGATGAAATTCTTACCAAAAATATTATTCTTGGTCTTAATCGTTGCGAGCGGAGGATATTTCTGGCTTCTGCTAAGCGGAACACATCCGACTTTCGGACTGATGTCATCTCTCTCAGCAGCCGTCTTGGTTTTTTTTCTGGGGATACTCGGCGTCTCTTTCATTCTTCTCGAACCAAATCTTACGGCTCTTAGCTTGTTTTTGAGCGCGTCTCCGGTCCTTCTTTTTCTCGAAAATAAATATTTAGCGCTTGGGATAATGCTTGGATTGTCTATCTTGAGTTTTATTCCTACCAGGAGAATTAAGAAGGAAATTAAATCCAGAATAACTTTCTCTATCAGGGAGATATTGCATAAAGGTATGCCTACGTTTTTGACGCTAATGGCGCTTTCCCTCGCGGCCTTTTTCTATCCGATCGAAGGGATAAGAAAATTCGAGGATATAATTCCAGAGTCGTTTTTCGAAAAAGCGCTTACATTTCTACCATTCGAAGTGCCTTCAGACGCGCTTTATCGAACAAGTATAGATCTTTTACAGGAACGGTTCCGTGCCTATGAGCGCTATTTGCCCGCCGTTTTCGCGTTTGCGGTGTTCGTGGCGTTTCGAACGCTTTTTATACCACTCGGATGGCTCGGTATTGCAATTAGCTGGATAGCATTTAAAATACTTCTATACGCGGGAGTGGTCAAAATTTCCACGCGACCGATACCTCAGGAATATATAGAGTTCAAGTAAATTATGGCAAAAGATTATTATGATATTTTAGGTATTCAAAGGAGCGCTTCAAAAGATGAAATTAGAAAAGCGTTCCATAAGCTCGCGCACAAGCATCACCCGGATAAAGGAGGGAAAGAAAGCGACTTCAAGGAAATAAACGAAGCTTATCAGGTTTTATCCGATGAGAAAAAGCGTGCGGAATACGACCACTATGGAAGGGTATTTTCCGATCAGGCAGGAGGCGGCGGGCAGAGAGCTACGGGATTTGATTTTGGCGATATGTCGGGATTTGATTTTGGCGATATTTTCGAAGATTTATTTGACATGGGCGGTCGTGGGACGAGAGTTAAGCGCGGCCGCGATATTTCAATAGAAGTTGATGTTAATTTTGAAGAATCTATTTTCGGCGCAGAAAGGAAGGTGCTTTTGACAAAGGCGTCTTATTGTTCGAACTGCCAAGGTTCGGGGGCGGCCCCACATTCAAAGACTAAAACTTGTTCAACCTGTAACGGGGTTGGGACGGTCCGCGAATCAGGGAAATCTTTTTTGGGATCATTCATGCGCGTGGTTGAATGCAGAAAGTGCAATGCGCGCGGAACGATTCCGGATGAACTTTGCGGCGTTTGCAATGGGGGAGGAGTTGTTCATAAACGGGAAGAGATTGCGATAAATATCCCTCCAGGAATTCGCGACGGGGAAATAATTAAAATTTCCGGATCGGGAGAGGTTGTTTCTGGTGGGGTTGCCGGAGATCTTTACGTCCGAATCAATGTTTCGAAGAATTCAATGTTTACGCGGGAAGGAGAGGATTTGATTATGGATTTGCCGATTCCAGTATCCGAAGCGATTTTGGGAAGCGAAAGAGTAATAAATGCTCTTGATGGAAATCTTAAAGTTAAAATTCCTCCGGGAATAGATTCCGGGGAATCCTTAAGAATTCGCGGACGAGGAGTGCCTTCAATGGAGGGCAGAAAGAGAGGAGATCTTGTAATTCGAGTATCCGTCAAAACGCCAAAGCGACTTTCCAAGCGCGCGAAAGAACTCATCGAAGAACTCAAAAACGAGGGGATTTAGAATTTTTCCGGAATTATATTAATATAAAAGTCATCCAGCAATATAAAAACCCGCCCATAGCTCAGCTGGTAGAGCAGCTCCCTTTTAAGGAGAAGGTCGTAGGTTCGATCCCTACTGGGCGGACAAAAATAAAGATGCTGTTGCCAAAAAAGGCCGAATATGCTAATTAATTAAGGAAATCAAGGAGGATTTTGACCCTTGAAAATTTTGGAAAGGAAGGTGAAAAGGATGAAAAAGAAGCTGATTTTATTGGCTGTTTTCGGTGTTTTGGTTTTCATGTCTTTCGGAGCGAGTGCGGCGACACTGCGCACGTTCTATAAGGATTACGATCCGAGTGTGGTTAGCAAAGAGCAGTATCTCGCGAAGCTCGAGAAATCTCGTGAAATGCGAGCGACGCGGGAGGAGATTTTGCACTCGGCACGCTTTGCGTTTCGCCGGGACTTCGCCACGTGGGCGGAGTATCGGGAGTTTATTCGAGGCGAAGAGGTGACGATTGAATCGTGCACCTTTAAGGATACACTTGTGGACTATCTTGTCTTAAGGCCGCGCGGCATTGGACAGCAAAGACGCGACCACAAAAAAGAAGAGTTATGTCTTCGCCACCACGGCGGGGACAGAATTTCTCTTCTCTACGGGCAAGGGATCATGGATCCGCGAAGAGAATATCCAGCCCCGCCCCCAGCACCGACGGTTCCGGAAGAAAAGAAAGAGGAAACGAAAGAGAAGCCACCAGAAAAGCCGCTCAAGATTGGCGGACCGGTTAGAACGGCGGAGAAGAAACGAGAATGCGTCTGGGTTGTTGAATCAAGTCCCTCCCCGCCGATTTCTGTCGGCGTTCTGGGAGGAGTGAGTTTACGAGGCACAGGCATCATTGCTGGATCTAGTATGTCTATTGGCGCAAGCCATAGGCAAGAATATCAACGCTGCAACTGAAGAAAGGACAAAGAGGAGGAAAAGATGAAAAAGATATTTTTTTGGTAGCGATGTTTCTGTACGGATGTAGCGCGGCTGGGTTTAGGCCGATGAGCGACGAGTGGCATATATTGCCAGATGGTTCGAGAATTAATGCTTTCCAAGCGAAGAATTCCGGGATTTCCGGGCCGGACGTCACTGCAATCGAAACGTGGCGCTGTCCGAGAGCTGGAGATTGCGGTAAAGTTTCATCTTATTCAGGATCGGCTCCGGGTGCAGTTGAAGTTGGGGTCGCGGGCATGGGTGCTGCGGCGGTGGCCGCTGGCGGGAATGTTGGCGCGGCTGCACTTTTGCGGCCGACACGGATTAATTCATCGACCAATGTTACCGGTGTCGAAGGCGGTATTCGCAACGAAAACGAACAGGAGCAAAAAGCCGAAGGTGGCTCTGGCGGCAAGGGCGGAATTTCTAATGCCCAGGGCGGAAACGCGACAGGCGGATCAACCGGACCCGTCAATGTAAAAGCCGAGGGCGGAAAAGGAGGAAGCGTCGCGAAAGACGCGGTTAACGTAAGCCAAAAAACCGAGACTGGTGACGTCAAAGTTGATGGCGCTAAAATCATCGGTAGCGGCAACAGCACAAACTACAACAGTAGTGGAAGTTACAGCAACAGTAACAGTTCGGCCGCCAACTATAACAGTAACTACAATTCCAACAGCAATAAGAATGTTGGCGGACCCGTGGACGTGGATGTAAAAGTTCAACCCGGTCAGTCGGATGGCAAACACGGCCACCATGGCAAAGGCTGGGATTAACATCAACGAAGAAAACGGAGGAAAGATGAAACAAGTAATATCAATGATGGTTGCCGTGCTCTGCCTCGTGGCAGGCACGGTGTGGGCGTACGAGATTGACAACAAAGTCGGCGTGGAGATCATAAAGATCAATGTTGGCGACCAAGGCGTCTACGGCGCGGCAGTGTGGCTCGAAGAGCAGGATCTCTTGCCGACGAAGCCCGATGGTGACAAGATGAGCGTCGCCGAGGCATACGTCAAAATGTGCCTAAAGAATTTCGAAGCCGGAAATTTACGCGCAACTCTGACCGAATGCGAGAAGGCAAGTCTGAAACTTCAGCCCGGGCAAATGCTGAAAATTTTCGCCCCGGTTATCGCACGAGCAGTTTACAACGAGCGGCTCACGAAGCCGTTTAAGGAGGAAGCCACGGCCAAAGATCAGCAAATCGCGGCGCTCAAAACGGTGGCAATGATAGCAAGAGCCAAGGCCGAAAAAGACGAGGCGATGTTGAAATCCGCGGCGTCCGAGGCCCAAAGAATAAAGAGCGAGATCGCAGAGCTTCGGAAAGAAAAAGCCGCCCTCGTGAGCCAGAACGAAAAGCTGACAGGCCAGTTAGACGCGTCCAAAAGGGCGTTCGAGATGCAAGCCGCGACGACCGAAGATCTCAAGCGAGAGCTTTCGGCTGGCTTGCGGACACAGATCTCCGGTTTGATGAAGTCGTTTGACGAATCTATGGACCGGCGACTCGCGGGCTTTGATCTCCCAGACTTAGCGGATTCCATAATGCTGTTTTCGATCGCCTGCTTCGTTCTCGCTTTGTTTTTAGCGAGGGCGCGAAAAGCAGATGAAGTACACTCGGCAAAGATTATGGAAAGGATGACTGCCGGGCCGCAAAAACAGACCAGGCTACCCAAAACTTATAACCAAGGCGGAAGAGAATTTGAAGTCTGGGTGAAAGACCTAACGCCCGGCGCTGGTCCTTCTATGAGGCGCCCTGCGAATTTGAATAGTTATCTCAATAGAAATTTCTTCATTAATAACAACTAACCCAATTTTCGAAAAATTATCTCGCGCATCGCAGAGAGGCGATTTTTGAGTCGTTCTCATAAGTGATGTGCTAAGTCAATGCGTGGAGAGGCGGAATTATCCGTTCTCACAAACGCATACGCGGATAAGATTTTAAATTGGAACAAATGCAAAGGCCACGATATGCGCATGCGCGTATCGTGGCCTTTTTTGCTATAATAAAAAAGTGATTTTCTATTGGTTTATTCAGAATTTTTTAGTTTGGCCGTTGGCGTCGGTTATCTTGCGATTTTTTTATACTATCGAAATCCGCGGAAGGGAAAATTTAGCCGGTGTCAAGCCGCCTTTGATTGTTGTCTCTAATCACAAAACTCTTCTGGACGGCTTTATTATGGTCGTCTCTTTTCCGTGGCTTTCTCCGGTTTTGCCGGGGAGGTATATGACAGAAGAGATTGATTTCCGCGCTAGGGCACTCCGGATTCTTAGCAAGTTGAAGCTTTTGCGCCTTTTTTATTTCTTGACCGGAGGATTTCCTTCGAAGCGCGGGCAGGGGATAGAGAATGCCATTAAAATCCCGGCGAAGATATTAAAAAATGGTGGCACGGTTTTAATGTTCCCCGAAGGATTTTTAATACGTGGGGACGAGCTCGGGTATTTTTATCACGGGACCTCGGCGCTAGCGCTCGCGTCCAAAGCGCCGATTCTGCCCGTATTCATCAAAGTCAGTTCGAAAAAATTTACAATAACTTTCGGAAAATTTTTTAGTTTAGAAGCGGCGAGCATGGAAGAGGGAACGGAAATTTTGAAAAAGAATATTCAGGACTTGCAATAAAAAAACGAGGGTGATATACTACAAAAGGATTAAAAAAACGAAAGCCATTGATCCGGTTGATTGGGACCGGTGAGGCGCTTGGGGCAGAAGTCCCGAGTCGGAATCCCCCGTAACCATGGGATAGAGCGTGTTTGCGCTCGAAAGAGTCCCGCCTACATTTGAATTATCATAGGTTGGCGGGAAAGAAAGGTGGCACCGCGAGATTTTAAGCTTCTCGTCCTTTCCGCGCAATTTCGATTTGCGCCTGAAGGACTGGGAGTTTTTTGTTTATGCGGAAAAAACTTTCTGAATTTGGTACATTAAAGGAGGGAGAGAATATGGAGAAGAAAAAATTGAAAAAGAAAAAGAGAGTAAAAAAGAGAGAAACTCCCGATCCGTTGGGTCGGTAGCTAGCATCGGCGGAGTAGTAGGAACAATGATAACCGCTCCTGCTACTCCGCGCATATATCCATGAAAGAAAATATACAAAACAAAAAGGGATACTTTGGTGAATTCGGCGGACAATTCGTGCCGGAGACCCTCATGAACGCTTTGGGAGAGCTAGAAAACTCCTATATAAAGTTTTCGCGCGACAGAAAATTTATAAGGGAACTGAAGAATCATCTCCGTAATTTTGCGGGACGCCCGACTCCGCTTTATTTTGCCGAGGGGCTTACCCGAAAAGCCGGTGGAGCGAAGATATATCTCAAAAGGGAGGACCTCGCGCATACCGGAGCGCATAAAATCAATAACGCCATTGGTCAAGTGCTCCTCGCCAAATCTATGGGCAAGAAGAGGATTATCGCTGAAACCGGCGCGGGACAGCATGGAGTGGCAGTAGCAACAGTTGCCGCTAAATTCGGCCTGGAGTGTGCCATATATATGGGAGAAGTGGATATCGAGCGCCAAAAGCCAAATGTTTTGCGAATGAAGTTACTTGGAGCGAAAGTGGTTCCAGTATCATCCGGAAGCCGCACTCTGAAAGATGCGATTAATGAAGCCATTCGCGATTGGGTTTCCAATATTAAAACTACGCATTATCTTCTGGGCTCGGTTTTGGGACCTCATCCGTATCCGGTCATGATCCGCGATTTTCAAACCGTAATCGGGAAGGAAGCCAGAAAACAAATTATTTTAAAAGAAGGCCGTCTGCCGGATTATTTAGTCGCCTGCGTTGGAGGTGGAAGCAACTCCATCGGGCTTTTTTATCCATTTCTCGGCGACAGGAATGTAAAAATGATCGGGGTGGAAGCCGGAGGGCTCGGCATAAATACCGGAAAGCACGCGGCGCGCTTTCAAGGGGGACGAATCGGAATTTTGCACGGCACGAAATCTTTTGTCTTACAGAATTTAGACGGTCAGATCCGGGAGACGTATAGTGTCTCGGCCGGGCTGGATTATCCGAGCGTGGGGCCCGAGCACAGTTTTTTAAGAGAAACCGGGCGCGCGAAATATATTTCCGTCACCGATAAAAAGGCGCTGGCCGCTTTTTCTCTTCTATCCCGAACCGAAGGGATTATTCCGGCGCTTGAGTCGGCTCACGCTCTCGCCTATGCCTATGAACTCGCGCCCAGTCGCCCCAAAAGAGAAATAATTATCGTTAATCTTTCGGGGAGGGGAGACAAGGATCTGGAGACCACGACCGAATTACTTCGTTTAATATGACGCGTCTCGCTCAAAAATTTGTGGAACTAAAAAAGAAAAAGCGCATTGCTTTCATGCCCTTTCTCGTGGCCGGGGACCCTGATTTTAAAACGAGCATTGAGATTGGGAAGCTATTTGCCACACGCGCCGATATTCTGGAGATTGGATTTCCTTATTCCGACCCGCTTGCCGACGGTCCCACGATTCAAGCGGCAGACAATCGAGCGCTGGCGAGCGGAATAAACGTAAGAAGGGTGTTTAAACTGATAAAGAAAATTCGATCACGTTCGTCGATTCCCATAAGCGTTCTTGTATATGCAAATTTGGTTTATCAGCGCGGGATCGAACGTTTTTATAGGGAAGCGCGGAATGCCGGAGTAGACGGGGTGCTGATACCCGATGTTCCGATTGAAGAAGCAGAACCGTTTATTAAAGCGGCGAGGAAGGCAGGGATTGATCCAATTTTTCTCGTTACGCAGACCACAACGCCCACGCGATTAAAAAAGATTGTTGCAAGCGCCAGCGGTTATTTGTATCTAGTCTCGGTGTTGGGGGTGACCGGAGCGCGCCGCACGCTTTCTCGAGATACAGAAAAACTTATCAGACGAGTCAAGAAAAATACTTCTCTTCCCCTAGCGGTTGGTTTTGGTATTTCAACAAGGGGGCACATCGTAAAACTTAAAGAAGCCAAAGCCGACGGCACCATCATTGGAAGTTCCTTAGTAAAGATAATTGAAAAAAATAAAAACAACAGAAAAAAATTACTAAAAGAGCTTAAAGAACATGTGGAACGATTGCAGGTAGATTAATTGTATTTTTAGATGGACGAGGAGAATTCGAAGGAGGAGAATCCGAAGTCGAACTTCGGACCCGGATTGGACCCGGAAATCCCTACTTTTTATTCGATTTCTGTGGCATAATTTGACAATCAATTTTTTGGATATAGACTTAAAGCATATGGCAAAGAAAACTACTTTAGATGACTTGGCGCGGATGATGAAAAAGGGCTTCGATGAGACAGCTTCCAAGAAGGATATGGCGTCTGGGTTTAAGGAGGTGGATGAACAATTTAATGTAGTAGATAAGCGCTTAAATGAAGTGAATGAGCGTTTAGATAAAATCGAAAAACGCGTAGCGCGCATGGACGCCGCGATTTTCGTTGATCATAAACGGCGCATACAAAAGCTGGAGGCCGACGTAGAGTTACTAAAAGACGTTGCGGGTATAAAATAGGTGATTTCGATTTGATTGCCCCGACCTAAGTCGGGCTTTTTCTTTCCCCTTATTTTTCTCCGATTTCTGTGGCATAATTTGAGTACAGACTACTGCTATTGACCCATATCTTATATGATATATAATGACAATGAAGCTCTGGAATATAAAGTAAAGTTCTATTTCAATAGGAAAACTGGCCGCAGTCCTGTCAAAAATTATATTGATGAGCTCGGCAACAAAGAAAAAGCTAAGGTTTTGAAATATATTGAATTTCTCCGCGAACAGAGAGGAATTCTTGACGAACCGTACACAAAGCATATCAGAGGGAAAATTAGAGAACTTCGAGTTGATTTCTCGAATCAAAAGCATAGGCTTTTTTACTTCACATTCGTAGGTCGAACAATTATCCTGTTGCATGCATTTTTGAAGAAGACACCGAAGACTCCCAATAACGAAATAAAGCGAGCAGAAAATTATTATTTAGATGTATTAAACAATAAAGAAATATATGAAAATTAAATCAAATAAAAAATATAAAGCAGTAGATTTTCAAAAATATCTTGCGGAGCAACTCAAAGATCGCAAAGTAAGGAAATACTATAATGAATACGGCAAACAGCTTGAAATTGCTTATCAAATATCGAAATTGCGAAAAAAGGAGGGTATATCTCAAGCAGAGCTCGCTGGTAAAATAGGTACGACTCAAAGCAACGTTGCCCGCATGGAAGCAGGGCAGCAGAATTTTACAACAGATACTTTGCAAAAAATTGCCTCCGCCCTAAAGCGCGATTTGAAGGTTGAATTTGTTCGTTAGAATTCTGCGCCGCAAGCCACTCCAAAGCTAGGGCGCTTTTTCTTTTATCCCTTATTTTTCTCCAATTTCTGTGGCATAATTTGGGTATAATTATGATTTTTCCATCAAAATTAAAGCGAAATGATGAAATGAGGATTATTTCTCCTGCTATGAGTTTGAGTATTATTTCGGAATCAGTAAGAGAGATTGCGAATCGGCGCTTTGAAGAAATAGGTTTGAAGATATCTTTTTCGGAACACTCCGAGGAGAGCGATGAAGTAAAATCTTCTTCCATCGAGTCGCGCATTGAGGATTTTCATGAAGCATTTAAGAATCCCTCTGTTAAGATCGTCATGACAACGATTGGAGGGTTTAATTCCAACCAATTATTGCCAATCCTCGATTACGAGTTGATAAAAAACAACCCTAAAATAATTTGCGGATATTCGGATATTACAGCTTTATCTAACGCAATATACGCAAAGACTGGACTTGTAACTTATTCCGGACCTAGCTATTCGAGTTTCGGTGAGGAAATCGGCTTTGAATACACCCTAGAATATTTCAAAAAATGTCTATTTAATGAAGAACCTTTTGAGATTGTACGGTCTCTAGCGTGGAGTAACGACAAGTGGTACATGAACCAAAAAGATAGAAATTTCACCAAAAACGAAGGGCTATGGATTTTGAACGAAGGAGAGGCTAGGGGAATTATCGTTGGCGGAAATTTATGCACACTGAATCTTCTTCAGGGGACAGAATTTATGCCGGAGCTAGATGGGACAATTTTATTTTTAGAAGACGATGCTTCTACTAATGCGAATTTATTTGATAGGGATTTAGAATCCTTAACTCAATTGCCCAAATTTGGTGGGGTACGCGGAATAGTGTTTGGCAGATTTGAGAACGAATCTAAAATGTCCAGAAAAAACCTCGAAAGAATTATTTCCGGAAAGAAAAAACTGAACAACATCCCAATTATTGGAAATGCGGATTTCGGCCACATTGAGCCGAAGGTAACTTTTCCGATCGGCGGGATCGCGGAGATAAAAGCAAAAAAAATGGGAATAGCTTCGATTAGAATTATAGAGCACTGATTTTAAAGAAGGGAAATCTATCTTGTGGCAACGAGGGCATACAGCGAGGCGCTTACAAATAGTATTTAGAAATATAAATTGAAAAAACGAGGAGCAATCCGAAGTCGAACTTCGGAAACCCCCCCTTGCTTTTAGGGTGGGGAGGCTACATTATTTTTATATGATAAAAATTGGTTTGAATATCGAACTCGATTATCAAGTTTATGCCGAATTTCGTAATTTCAGCGTTTCGGGAGTTGATTTTGGTTTGCGGATAAAAAAAGATCACCCTCATATAAATTTGGAGAATTATAAGAAATATATTGATGAATTCTACAAAGAAAATAGGGCTGAGATAGAAATTTCGATTTCAGAACTCTCGGGTATTATAAATCAAAAATCTGATCTATATTTTACTGCGATTAAGAAATATTTTGGTTTAGATTGCGGCAAAGAAAATTACAAAGGCTACGTTTCCATATTTGACTGCAACCCCAGATTTGTAGACGACAAATCATTTCAAGTATTTTATAAAAAAAGCGGCTCCGACAAACTTAGGGTCTGTTTTCATGAAATAACTCATTTCGCATTTTTTGACTATTTTGAAAAGTTATTTCCAGCGGAGTATAGATCTCTAGATAGAAATAGCGGAGTTTTGTGGGAACTTTCCGAAGTAATAAATGTGATTTTACTCAACGAACCCGAGTTCAAAAATATTCTTCAAGGAGAGGAGAAACTGTTTTATCCAAATTTAGAAGATAAACTAACCGCAATCAGGAGCATTTGGGGCGGTTCAGGCAAGCGCCTTGATACTAATTTTATTCAAAAAAGTTTAGCATATCTTGCATACTGACCTTTTCCCTTATTTTTCTCCGATTCCTGTGGCATAATTTGGGTACAGATGAAAAAATACGATTATTTTAAAAAAAATCTGCGAATTTATTGGTGATTATTTTTTGCCCTCCAGCCCCCACTTAAATTTCATCCCAAGAAAAGTTCCGGTCGCGATGCCAGTGGCATAGATTAAAATTGCAATTATGCTTCGCTGGCTATCAAGTCTAGTTAAAATATTATAAAGCACTGTCATAGTTACTATTGTAACCAAAAAGGATAAAATTGAAGCTTGGACTTTTTTTTCTTTTGCGATGAATCGCCAATTTAGAGTTAGAAGAAAATCTTGTAGAATACCTGCGAAATAATAGAGAAAGATATAGTAATTCATGGGTTTAAGTTTAATACAATTATAAGGCGTCAGTATAATTTCATCTTTTTATTTGAATAGATTTTTTCTATTTTGTAAAGATTGACCAACTAAACTAAACAGTTCAAGATATATGTTGAATGCTTTTTGAAAAATGAATATCAAGAAAGCACATCTAGTACATGATCTTGTAAATATTTTAGAATTGTGTTAGATTGATCATGACGGGTTTCTTAAAATCGCACATTAATAAAGGAGAAATAACGGATGAAAGAACGCTTACAGAAGATGCTGGGCGAACGAACGCTTGTACTTATCAAACCGGACGCTGTTAAACGCGGTCTCATTGGAGTCATATTCCAGCGTTTCGAGCAGGCCGGACTCAAGATTGTCGCATGTAAGTTAGTTTTCCCGACTCGCAAGCAGTTGGATGGTCACTTCCCTAAATCCGAAGATTGGATTCGAGGCATGGGAGAAAAGACTCTCGAAACCTATCGAGAGTACCAAATCGATCCTGTTGAAATTCTTGGAACCAATGACGCGCTGGCTATCGGACAAAAGATTAAGGAGTGGAACTATCATTATCTGACTCTGGGTCCGGTAATGGCGATGGTACTCGAAGGCATTCACTCTATTGAAACAGTGCGGAAATTTATCGGTCACACCTTACCTTACAAGGCAGCTCCAGGTACAATCCGTGGCGATTTCTCCATCAATACACCTGACCTGGCAAATGTAGTGGGAAGCGCCTGCAAAAATCTCGTACATGCTTCGGGTACAACCCAAGAAGCCGAGCAAGAGATCGCCAACTGGTTCGGTCCGACTGAATTCGTTGATTGGCAGAGAACGGATGAGTTTTTTCATTTTGTCCTCGGAGAATTTACCAGACATCAAACAGGAAAGGAGATTGATCTTATGCAGTACGTACATCTCAAAAAAACCCTCAACGATCTACGCGAAGTGGATCCTCGCAATGCTGCCGAGTACGCCTATGTACTTGCCATGCTCAACAAGCGAGCGGGTGACAACGAACAGGCGATTCAGTTTGGCCGCGAAGCTATTGATCTTTTCGACAAGTGTCGGATGGAGTCGAGCTCAGCTTTCATTTGCTCAAGTGCGAGTTTACGCATTGAAATAGCGTTTTTTTCTGTAGATGTCATTTC
>MFIO01000031.1:16431-20982 GCA_001780775.1 Candidatus Giovannonibacteria bacterium RIFCSPLOWO2_12_FULL_43_11c
TTTTTGTGATTATGCCGGAAACACTGCCGACAAACACATGTGCTTGCGTTCCGTCAAAGAACCCGATAGCGGTTTTTGCTGTTGCCTTCCGGTTTGTTTCACCCGCAAACATTCGCAGGATCCCCTCATTACCGACGGTGTCCAGAAACCACTTGATAAGCGCGCCGGGCAGTCCATTCCATGCGGTAAACTCTAAGCTTGTATCTTCTACAAGCACGAACTTACCAGTTTTATGGAACGCATCTTTCGTTTTCTCGTGCACAACTGTTTCCACATCCACGCCTTGCGGTTCGAAAAGATCGATGGAGATTTGTTTCAAATCCCAACCAAGTATTTCGTTTATTTCGCGGAGTTTGTTTTCGTTTTTGGTTGCAAAAAAATCTGGATGCATATATAGCATTCTGGAATATCCGTGCGTTTTTTGCAAACCCAAACTGCGTTCCACTCTGTGTTGCTGCGATACAAATTCCAAGATATGTTCAGCGGTTTCTGATTCCTCTTCGTCGTGATTAACTACGATGAAGTCGTAAAGATGTGCCGAGTGCATGGTTGTTGGATCGTCACGCAACCGATGATTGACCTGCTCTTCGGTCATCCCCCTACCACGCATTCGCTTGAGAATCTCTTCTTGCGAAGGCGGCATGACGAAAATCATGATGGCATCGGGAATGATACGTTTGAGCAAGAATGCACTCCCGGTTACCAAGTGAACAATAATATCCTGTCCTGCTTCCAAAGCTCTACCAAGTCTTTCGATTGGCAAACCATAATGATGACCAGTGATAACTACATGATCGAGTAGATCACCGCGATGCCACAGAGATATAAATGTTTCTTCATCCACAAAATGGTAGTGGACACCATTGATTTCTCCGTGACGTGGCTTTCTCGTTGTGCAGGTAGGGAACTTTGTAAAGCTAGACCGAGAAGTAATGATGTTTATGATTGTATCTTTCCCGACGCCGGAAGGGCCGGATATCACAATGACTGTACCACGCTCTTTCATTTTTCTCTCCTTATTTTTTTAATGAAATTTGACCCATTATAACCTTCTAATCCCAAAAAATCAACCTACTTAGCTTTAACTCTTTCCCCTTCTTTTTTCAAGGCTTCTGTGGCATAATTTTGAGTATGGGCAAGTACGATTATTTTAAAAGATACGTTGACTACGTTAGGAGCAATGATTTATATCCGACAATGTACAGAACTGACGGCCCGTCGAGTAATCCTGAAATTTTCATTGACGGGAAAAAGTTTTTAACTTTCAGTTCGAATAACTATTTGGGTCTTGGAATTCCGAAGTTCGACTTCGGTAGCTCCCCCCAGTTATCGCAGAAAAGGGAGCATTGCTGTTGCCCCGGATAGGCTCATTGGAGCCAATCTATCTTGATGAACGATTAAAACAATATCAACTCATCAGGTCTGCTCTTGTACAAGAAATATTGGAAAAGAATAGTGTGAATTGCCAGTACTTATTGATTACGGGCGATGTAAATACTCTTGTAAATCAACTTCCTGCCCTACCTCCTTCGTCAAATTCTGCAGAATTCGCGATTATTGTGAACGGCTTGAGAAATTGTAGTCTTGGCTGTTGGTCGCGTCGTCGCAAAATGGATGGCACGTGGACAATTGATCCTGCTGCTCTTGACGACATGATTAGACACATTGAGCGAATTGGATCTAAGTTCCCAGACGTATGGGAATCTCGAGACGTCGATTGCAGCGAACAATATGGAATTTATATTGCCCACGATGCAGGCACAAAAAAAGCAAGGCGGTGGACTACTTAATTCGTGGCGACGCTTTCGACAAGGTTTTTATGGTGGGTGATAGCATGTCTGACTGGCTTGATGATGATCGTGTTATCCAGTGTGCCGTTGGAAATGCTAGCGATGCATATAAGGAAAAAAGTAAGCTCATTGCCACATCTGCACGCACAGAAGGAGTAATTGAACTTCTTGAACTAATCGCTAAATGATCATCTTTCAGAAATAACATTCTTAATATCTAATGGAACCGCGGTCGCTATAACTCGCACCTTGCTGGCAATTTTAGAAAATAATCAGCAAGCTGACGGAAGCGTCTTGATTCCAGAAGCCCTACAGTTTTATACGGGAATTAAGACTATCAAGCCCAAAGAAAGGAGATTTTAATAGTTCCAAAACTAAGCACAAGAGTATTTAACACTCTTGTGCTTTTTCATTTCCCCTTATTTTTCTCCGATTTCTGTGGCATAATTTGGGTATAGATGAAAAAACACGATTACGTTTTTTCAAAACAAATAAACATCATTCTATATTTCCTTAAAAAATGGTTTTTTATTCTCAAGCCATTCAAGTACCCCATCTTTTAGCGAAGATGGGAGAATATTAGAGTTTTTGAGGCCACCTCTTTTGATATTAACAAATTCAATATGACTTTCCTTACTCTCAATTTTTAGTATTTGAGGAATATTTACTTCAAAAACGATATTTATTTCATGTTGAGAAGTTTCTTTGTCTAGCGAGAAAATATTTTCGCAGATTCCGATAAGGGAGACAATTTGGAAATTATCAATTCCAGTTTCTTCTTCAAGCTCTCTCAGGAGCGCTGATCTAGCGGATTCACCTTCCTCAATATGTCCGCCTGGAAGAAAAAACCAGCCTGCTCCTTTTGTTTTGCATAGGACAATATCGCCTCCCTGAGCTATAAGCCCCCTAGAGATTATATGTATATTCGATTTTGACTGCTCAAATTTCATACCCAAAATTAACATTTTGCTCTTTATTTTTCAAGGCTCCTGTGGCATAATTTGGGTATAGATGTCAGTAGTGAAACTTTTAATCGAGGCGTTTCGCGATTTTTTGTGGCCAATTTCTCCGAATTGGCTTTTTCAAAGAGATCATTCAGAGCCAGCCTTCGCTTTTATTGTACATCCACGAAATATTGCCGACGTATATCATAAATATACATTCATTAGAGTTATTAATCCTCGATTACTAGAATGGTTTTTGCTACATTTCTGGCCTGTCATATTATCGGAGGTAGAAGGATTGAGATCTGTTCAAACTGGGAAGCCAATAAAAGGTTGGATACTAAGTATACCGCTTACTGCTGAACAGATGATTTCCGAAAGAAAAGTGGCGGTAAAAATGATTAGGCGTGCAATAGAACTTGCATATTGCAGGGGAGCTAATGTAATTGGGTTGGGTGCTCTTAATGCGTCTGTGACCTATCGCGGTCGCGATATTGAAGATATTGCTTCAAGATTGGATATAGGAATTACCAGCGGAGTTGGATATACAGCATTCAATGTTGCAGACTTGATTCTAATTTTGATAAATCGCTTTAAACTTGACACTAGGGTTACAGTTGGCGTCGTTGGAGCGGCTGGCGGAATTGCCAGCGCGGTTATAAGATTTTTACTTACAAAAGAAATAAAAAATTTTATCCTCATTGACTTAGATAGAAAACACGTCAGAGTGCACGAATTAGTTAAAGAGTTTAGGATAGCTAATCCAGAGGGTTCTTTTGAGGTAACCTCAAAACTTTCCGAATTAAAAAAATGCATATTTATTATTACTGCTACAAATGCCCCAGAGGCATTAATAAGAAGTGAACATTTATCTCAAGGGACAATTATTTTAGATGATGCTCAACCTTCAGACGTCGATACAAAAGTTATTTTAGAAAGAGAGGATGTACTAGTGGTTAGCGCAGGTATAATTGAGGCAAGCGGGATTAATCTAAATTTCAACCTAGGGTTAAAGCATAAAACGGACGTATTTTCATGTTTAGCGGAAGTTATGGTTCTTGCTGGAAATCATAGAATCAAAGAAAGAAATTTTGATTATGCAAGTGTCGATGAAATTCAGGAAATTGGAAGACTGGGGAAAGCTTTGGGTTTCGGGCGGGCAGAATTTCAAAATTTCAATAAAGTTTACACAGGACCAGACTTAGATATTTTTTACGATAAGTATATTAAGAAAACATGATAGAAATTCCAATTCTTCTTGACGCTAAAAATTTAATAATAGTTTTCATTGCTGTTATTCATGCGGCACTCGGCATAGTTATTTCAATCAGGGGTTCGGGTAAAAAGCAGAATAGTATTTTTGCTATAATGGAACTCTTTTTAATACTTTGGTCGATAGCGATGGTCTTTTATAGGAGCTCTTCCGGAGATGAGGTAATATTTTGGGTAAAATTGCTATATTTTGCAGCAATAATGGTTCCCTACATTTTTATATATTTTACATATGCTTTTCCTGAAGATAAAACGAAAGAATTTTCAAAAGTAGTCCAGATTCTTCTTCCAATTCCTATTTTTATAATAACTTGGCTGATATATTGGGATAAATTAATAATTGGAGTAAATACTACTGGGTTAGGGGAGCCAGTAATCATTTTTTATAAAGGCGCCGAATACGCATATGCAGCTTATATGTGGGGATATTTTGCACTGGCTTATTTGAGATTGATTAAGTTATATTTTGAATCTTCCGAACAAACCAAAGCCCAGATAAAATTTGTATTTTTAGGGACTTTTTTTTCTACAATACTAGCAACTTC
>MFIO01000032.1 GCA_001780775.1 Candidatus Giovannonibacteria bacterium RIFCSPLOWO2_12_FULL_43_11c
TAACCATTGAAATTGTAGTAAATTTTTTCCTCGCAAAAGCAAAAATGATTTGTCATTATCATTACTAGAAAACATTTTTTCCACAGATTTCATTAGCGCTTTCTCGGAATTAGGCAAATGTTTAAAGTTATCAAAAAATTCAATGAGTATCCGGTCGCCCTTAACAGCAAACGTATCTACGGCCGCCTGAAGTATGGAATTCGCGTCCTTCAATTTTTTATATTTTTGGAAGTGAATTAGAGCTCCTTCGGGAAAATCAGAAGCCGCCTTCTTTATATAATCATGGGTCCACTCAACATCAACAAAACTAGAAGCGCTTTCCAGCAGCACTGAATTAAATCGTGTTCTCGTCCTCCCTTCCAAAGATTTTTTTAAAAATGTCTCCGCTCCTATATAATCCTTATAACTTGAATAATACTTAATGAGGTCTGATTGGCGTTCTACATCTATAGAATTAGCGGCTTTTTCAAAAATTTCCTTAGCTTCAGGGAGGTCTTTATAAGAATATGCATACTTCAGTAACGCTTCATTCCCGGCCTTCCCTATCGATTCTCTAAGAATTTTTTCGGAGTAAGGAAAACTTTTATATTTCTTATAGTAGTAAAGCGGATATTCGGCCGACACTTGAGAGGTCATTTTTTCCAACAAAGCCTCCCCATCAGCATCAGAAAAATATTTAAGAAATTTGTCCACTTTCGAATAAGCCTCGTCAGGCTTAAGCTCTGACAGAATTAATATGAATTCCTTGCCCCAGTCTTTTAGCAAAAAATTTTCAGCATTATCAAAAACAAATTCAGCGTAATTATTAGAAAAAGAGGATTGCTCTCCCAATTTTAATTTTTCTAATTGTTTTTTTAATTTTTCAAGATCGTCCTTGGTATAAACCTGGCCCGCAACTTCAACATTATTTCTGGATTCAATCGTCTCATATGCTTTGTAGGCGCCAAAGCCACCAACTATCAGAGATGTTAGAAGGATCGACGCGCGACTAAACCTCTTTGCTCTTTCAGAAAAACTGAATTTAAGAAGAGTTTCTTTCTCATCAACGGCAATATCCTCAATTTTTTGATTTTCACCAGTAGAAATAGCAGGTTCTTTTGATTCATCCGAAAAATCCTCTATAGGGGGGCGTTCTTGCATCATTGATTGTATTTTACCTAAATTTAAGCAAACTCAACAAACAATTAAGATAGCTTCGTTCAGTGATTTGCAAAAGCAAAATTTGAATTATAATAATTATTCGCGATCGCCTCTTCGGCAAATCAAGCGTGTGCGCGGGGGGAGATTTGAACTCCCATGGGATTACTCCCGCTACCACCTCAAGGTAGTGCGTCTGCCGATTTCGCCACCCGCGCAATATAAATATATTACTCCGTGGCTGGGCCTTCAGCCGCCGGAGTTTCCTCTTTTGGTTTTGTATACAAAGTCTGCTTCATTTTTCGTCGCGCTTCGGACTGCGCTTTCTCTCGCACATAGTAAAGCTTTGCCCGCCTGACTTTGCCGCGCCTCAAAATTTCTATTTTTTCGATAACAGGAGAATAAAGCGGGAAAACCCGCTCAATGCCGATCCCATCGGAAACCTTACGGACGGTAAAAGTTGCCCCTGCCTCTGTCCCATGCTTTCTGGCCAATACTAATCCTTCAAAAGCCTGAAGCCTAGTCTTGTCCCCCTCTTTAATTTTCTGCCAAACGCGAACACTATCTCCGGGCCTTAAATCAAGCTTTTTCCTTGCTTCAATATCAATCGGCGAAAATTTTATATCTAAAACTGTGGTCATGATTCGTTATTTTTATCATCTTTGGTAATTTCTTGCAAGGCTACTCGCAAATCCTCCGGCATATCCGCTTCAAGCTTGATTTTAGTTCCGCTCTGTAGCAAAAACTCTATCGAGGAGGCGTGCAAGAACTGGCGCAAAAGGCCTCCGGGACATGTAAATCTTTTTCCGGAATAAAGCTTGTCGCAGACGACAGGATGCCCGATCGCGACAAAATGTGAACGGATCTGGTGAGTGCGTCCGGTTTTTGGCAAAGCCTCAACGAATGTGAAATTGGCAAATTTTTTCAGGACTCTATATTCAGTAATTGCTTCTCTGATTGTTCCCCTTTTTTCCCCGATAGCCACCCGTTTCAGTGGCGTTTTTTTAGATCGGCCGATTGATAATTCGATTTTCCCTGAATTATCTTTAATCTTGCCAACAACCAAAACTTTATAGCTCTTCTGAATCTGGCGCGTTTTAAAAAGATCACACAGATATTCTTGAGCTTTTTCATTTTTCGCGAAAAGAATTACTCCCGATGTATCTTTGTCGAGCCGATGCACAACTAAAAGTTCCGGCCTTTTTCTAAGCGCCCAGTCAAAATCAACTCCCGCGGGTTTATTTAAAGCCGCGAGATCGTCGTCTTCGTAGATAATCTGCATTTATATCTTAATTTGGTCGGAGCTAGACACGGTAGACGTAGCTTTGGCATGCATTCTATTCACCGCCACTCCCCCTCCTATCAGTATCAGGGCCACAACCAAACCAACGCCAAATTTTACGGCATCGTCAGCGCCTTCCCACCCCAAAGCATATCCATATACAATCCCAAACGCTCCAGACAAGATAATTCCAACGCCGATATTGGTCCCGAGTCCTACTCCAAAACATAATATGCCTAAGAGAAGAACGATTATCCCCACAACATTAGCAGCTATAAAAATTTTACCGCCGTAAGTTTTGCTTTGTTCCGTATAATCTTTTTGTCTATTCTGCTGCTCCCTCTGTTGCCTTTCGTAGCAAGCCTGGTCTCCGGTTCCGCAAGAATTATAATCATAAGAATAACTCGGATATTCTGGAGGAGGTATGAAAATTTTCAAACCTAAGACGAGGAGGGTCGAAACTATTACCGCGATCGCTCCGCCGATAATAAAATTCATAATCTTATATTTCCACATTGGATCGTTCCTAAACATATTTTTATATTATTTTATTAATAATAACCTTTAAAAAATTGGAAACAATAAATTGGTGAAAGGTGGCCGGCTAAGGCGCGAGTCTACCCGTGAAGGTATTTCGATCCTCCGATCATTTTCAAACTGCAAGCTTGTTAATTCATAGGTGACCTTGCCCGCCCATTCAGAAGATACTTTTGCTCCACCGAACGGGAACTCCTTTATATAGTTTGGCTTGAGCGTATCGTTTACCGAAACAATCTCCTCCCAAATGCCTTTTCCGTCCTTGTCTAAATAATAAACCTTGATGCCAATATAATTTACAGTTTTATTTCCTGTATTTTGCGCTTTCCCAACATATGTTCGCAAGCGCGGATTGGATTGATAGATATCCGGCGGGTAAACTTCATTCGTGAAAGTCACTTTTATTTTTGAGGAATAATTTTCAGCTTCGTTCGCTTGAGGAGCTTCTTCTTTTTCGCTGTTCAAAGAGTCCCCATTGCCTGCTTCGCGATAATAAACTATAAAAGCCAACCCTAAAACAATCGCTACGGCAAGCAGGATGCCCAGACTCTTAAGCTCTTTATCTTTTGCCATCTTCTAAATTATACAATTTATTTAACAATACTTCCAGGCGGGACTTCGGAATCCAGTGAAATCATTCCAAATACGCATTATCTATCCAGCACCAGGTCCACGAAAGCGGTGTGCCGATTGGAAGAGGAATAATTATAGGGTGATCGGTTTCTTTAAAATGTTCTCGGTTATGGGCTTTATGCGACTCGCAACAAAAAACCGACCAGCAAGATGTGCAGAGCCTCAGATTCGTAGATATTTCGCATTTCTTCGCATCCGAAGAAGTAATTTTCATCTCGCCCAGATGCGGGCAATTTGATCTGCTAATTTTCATAGTGCGCGATAGAAGGATCGAACTTCTGGCCTCGTCGATGTCAACGACGCGCTCTACCACTGAGCTAATCGCGCATCTTATCAATTTTTCAAAATAATTCCTATCCGCTTCATCGCCACGAATCCGTATCCCCAGACAACAGGAAGCCATATTGGAATTCCGAGAAAATCTGGCTCGATAAAAGATTGATACCCGCTTACTTGGGTGCCGATGACTTCCACTAATCCTCCAATAATAATGCCGTAAATAAAAATGACAAACTCTGAATTATCTCGATGCCATAAGATTAATACTACGGATAAAACTATGTAGATCATAAAAAGTAATAAACTATTCTGCCAAAAAAGATAGGAAAGTAAAATCCCGAAAAGAATCGGGAGCGTTTCGATAAAAACATTGAATACCTTACTCATTTTATTTGATCAATTTTTGCTGCCATAATGAAATCGTTTTCCGAGAGGCCGCCGATGGCGTGCGTCCAGAGATTCAGTATCACTCTATTATATAAAAGCGCAAAGTCTGGATGATGCCCTTCCTCCTCTGCTAATGCGCCGACTTTGTTCGCAAACGCCAAAGCTTCTTTAAAATTCTTAAACTTAAATTCTTTGAAAATTTTCTCGGCCCTGACCAAATTCCACCCCTTAACTTGATTTAGGTACGGCTGTATGTCCTCTGGCGAGAGCGGCTTCGTCCCGCCCTCGCACGGAATGCATTTTTTGGAAAGTAAATCCGCTTGATTATGAACCATATTTTATATACTATAACCTGATTACGGCCCCATCGTCTAATAGTTAGGACAGCGCTCTTTCAAGGCGTAAATCCGGGTGCGATTCCCGGTGGGGTCACCACATGAAAATCCTTGCCATAGAGACATCATGCGATGAGACCGCGATCGCAGTTCTTAAAGTTCAGAAAACAAAAATCGGCGTTGATTTTGATATTCTTTCAAACCAAATCGCATCCCAAATAAAAATCCACGCGCCTTTTGGAGGAGTCGTGCCAAACCTTGCGAAACGAGAACATATTAAAAATTTACCGATTTTGCTTAAGCGCGCGCTTAAAGAGGCTAAGCTACCAAATGGTAGCTTAGCCTCTAAGTCAGACGCTGTCGCCGTCACATACGGCCCGGGGCTTGAGCCCGCGCTCTGGACCGGAATTACTTTTGCAAAAAAACTCGCAAAAAAATGGCGCGTTCCGCTTGTGCCGGTTAACCACTTAGAAGGACATATATACTCAGCGCTAATGCAAAGGTCAAAGTTCAAAATTCAAAATAAAGGTATTTTCCCGATGCTTACATTAATAGTCTCCGGAGGGCATACGGAATTAGTGCTTACAAAAAATCACCTACGATATAAAATTCTGGGAGAAACGCTCGATGACGCCGCGGGCGAGGCATTCGATAAAGTCGCGCGGATGCTCGAGCTCGGATATCCCGGAGGTCCCGCGATCTCTAAAGTGGCTAAGCCACTAAGTGGTGGCTTAGCCACTAAATTAAAGCTGCCGAGGCCTATGATAAATTCTAAAGATTTAAATTTTTCTTTTTCTGGTTTGAAAACTGCGGTTCTTTATTTGCTCCGAGACCTTGAGAAACAAAAAATAGATATTGCAAAACTGAAACCAGAAATAGCTCATGAATTTCAGGAAGCAGTTGTTGATGTCCTCATCAGAAAAACAATCAAAGCAACGGAACAGCATAAACCGCGCACGATAGCCCTCGGGGGAGGCGTCGCGGCAAACGATCGCCTCCGCGAAGAACTCGCCAAAAAATTTCCAGATATTCTTTTGCCGGAAAAACGTTTTACCGGCGACAATGCCGCTATGATCGCCGTTGCGGGATATTACCGTTTCACAAAAAGGAAATTCGATAATAATCCCAAGGCGACAGGAAATCTAAGGCTTTCAAAAAGCTAGAAAAATTGGCATAATTCAGAAATGCCAAGCGAATTCGACAAACCCTACGATCCAAAATCGGTAGAGCCCGAGATGTATAAAAAATGGGAAGAATCCGGGTTTTTTAATCCGGATAATTCACCAGGAAAACGCACTAAGCCCTTCACAATCATAATGCCGCCGCCAAACGCGAATGGCTCGCTCCATATTGGTCACGCGGTTTTCGTCACGCTTCAGGATATTATGATCCGATTCGAAAGAATGCGCGGTAAAAAAACTCTTTGGCTTCCCGGGGCTGATCATGCTGGATTTGAAACGCAGGTGGTTTTTGATAAGAAACTTGAGAAAGAGGGCCGAAACAGATTTAAAATTCCGCGAGAAAAACTTTACCGAGAGATGCTGAACTTCACCGCGGAAAATAAAACGGTAATGGAAAATCAATTACGCAAGCTCGGAGCTTCCTGCGACTGGTCGCGCGAAAAATTTACACTCGACAAAGATATTATTGAAATTGTCTATAATACCTTCAAAAAACTTTACAATGACGGACTCGCCTATCGCGATAGCAAAATCGTTAACTGGTGCACCAAACATCAAACCACATTGTCAGATGTCGAAATAAAATATGTTGAGCGCAAAGATCCGCTTTACTATATTAAATATGGCCCGGTAACGCTTGCCACCGTGCGCCTTGAGACAAAATTCGGGGATACGGCCGTGGCGGTTAATCCAAAAGACAAGCGTTATAAAGATTTAGTTGGAAAAGAAATAGAAATACAGACATTGCTTGGCCCGGCCAAGATAAAAGTTATCGCGGACGAAATGGTGGATCCGAAATTCGGAACTGGCGCGGTTAAGGTTACTCCCGCCCATGACCCAAACGACTTTGAGGTGTGGCGCAGGCACAAAAACGAAATTCCCGGACCGCGTCCGGTTATAGACCAGTATGGACGGATAGATTTAAGCGGATTTTCGAATCGCCCAGCCGCTCAAAAATATCATGGGCTCAAAATTTTGGAAGCGCGAAAAATCATGGAGGAAGACATGCAAAAAGAAGGCCTGATGGTAAAAATAGACCCAGATTATATGCACACCGTCGCAACTTGCTACAAATGCGGAACTATTTTGGAACCGCGAATTTTACCGCAATGGTTTATCGCAATGACTGCAAAACCAAAAGGCGGGGGAAAATCCTTACGGGATCTAGCAATCGAGGCTGTTAAAAAAGGGGAAATTAAATTCATGCCTCAGCGTATGGAAAAAATCTTTATGCATTGGATGAAAAACCTCCGCGACTGGAACATTTCCCGCCAGATCGTCTGGGGTATTCAAATTCCTGCATGGTACCGTAGCGAGGAAACCTATGTGGGAAAAGATAAGCCTGCTGGAGAAAATTGGACGCAAGATACAGATGTTTTTGATACATGGTTTTCATCCGGACAATGGCCGTTCGCGACCTTGATGGCTACTGGCAAAAATGACTTTAAAACTTTCTATCCCACAAATGTGCTGGAAACTGGATGGGATATTTTATTTTTCTGGGTGGCGCGCATGATTATGCTCGGGAAATACAGCACTGGAAAAATTCCATTCAAAACTGTCTACCTTCATGGACTCGTCCGTGACAAAGACAGGCAAAAAATGTCCAAATCAAAAGGCAACGTTATCGATCCTTTGGGCATGGCGGAACAATATGGAACAGATGGATTGAGAATGGCGCTTGTGATTGGGAATCTTCCCGGAAACGACGTGATAATCTCGGAGGAAAAAATCCGTGGTTATAGAAATTTTGCAAACAAAGTCTGGAATGCATCTCGCTTCGTGCTTATGCATGTCGCAAAAGCCCCGATCAAAAATAAAATTAAATACAGTAAACAGAAAAAGCAAATGCTAGAGAAACTAAAAGAATGCAATAAAAAAGTGACTAAACATCTTGAAGAGTATAAATTTCACCATGCCGCAGACACACTCTATCACTTCTTCTGGCATTACTATGCCGATAAAGTTATTGAGCATCTGAAAAAAGATTTGGATTCGGAAGACGGCACAGTTGAAAAAGAGACAGCCAAAGCGTTACTACTAAAATTTCACACGACATTAATTAAACTCCTCCACCCCTTCATGCCGCACATCACAGAGAAAATCTGGGAACATATCCCCAAAGAAGGCGAGAAAAAACTCCTTATGATAGAAGAATGGCCCAAACTTTGACAATCGAAGGGCTTTCCATAGTTTTGGTAACCGGCCTGCTTCCGCCGCTTCTATGGCTTTGGTTCTGGCTTAAAGAAGATACGCACAAAGAGCCCAAGGGCGCTATAATGAAAAGCTTCGTCCTCGGGATGGCTTCAGTTCCGATTGTTTTGTTATTAGAATACGCATGGTGCAGTTTTTCGCTTAATTACGGATTTGTCCAAAACTGCGATTCTTCCACCACAACCGGTTTCGCGAGCCTATGGCTCTTAGCACCCTGGGCTTTCATTGAAGAAGTATCTAAATTTTCTGTCGCGTGGTGGGCGGATCTTAGGCGCTCGATATACGAAGCGCCAATAGACGCTGTCATATACCTTATAACCGTTGCGCTTGGCTTCGCGGCCATGGAAAATATCCTCTTTCTGCTTAAGGTTCATACAGGAGGGGAGAAAATGCTCGCAATTCTGGCCGTAGCCGATTTGCGTTTCGTCGGGGCCACTATTTTGCATACCGTAACGTCCGGAATTGTCGGAGTTTCTATAGCTTTTACCTTCTTTCACCCAGAAATCCACGCTCGTAATATATGGGGCGGGCTTATTTTAGCCACGGTATTGCACACAGTCTTCAATAAACTTATAATAGGTGCAGGGAGTTCGAGTTCCGTATTCCAATCTTTTTTAATAATCTGGACTCTCGCATTAATACTCATCTTCTTTTTTGAGAAAGTAAAAAGAATAAAGCCACAAAATATATGAAAGAACCTAGATCTTTTTTTGAAAAATTAACCGGATCTGCCAGAATAGATGACCAATTGGACGACAGTCCTGCGCCGACGTTTGCGAAAGCTTCACGCATTCCACAAAATTCAAATTGGCCCGATGCTGGTGAGGAAGGCGAGTTGACTGTGGATGTTTTCCAAACCCCTGATGAAATAGTTATCCAATCCACCGTTGCTGGCGTAAAGCCAGATGAACTTGATGTGACAATTACGCAAGATATGGTAACTCTAAAAGGCAAAAGGCAACGCTCAAACGAGGTTTCCGAAAAAGATTTCTACTACAAAGAGCTTTACTGGGGAACTTTTTCCAGATCGATTTTATTGCCCCAAGAAGTTGACGCCGACGCCGCGCAGGCCTCTCTCAAAAATGGTCTCATCACGATAAAACTTCCCAAGCTCGACAAACAAAGAACCCAGCGCTTGAAAGTAAAAATGGAATAAAGATAAAAACAATAAGATAAAATCAAAAACCCCGCTTGGAGCGGGGTTTTTGATTTTTGGTGCAAGTTTTTCTTTGGAACGCTAAACGTTCTTTGGCGGCATACTCTTTATGCTTAATGTACCTTCCATCTCACGTCCCCACTAAATTATTTAGGAAAATTTTATGAAGAGAAGGATGCTCAAGAGGATAAAAATCACTAATGCAGAAAGAATCCCCTGTGCGAAGTACTTGAATCTGTGGCGAGATAAAAACCATGCCAAGATGATGACAATGAGGCTAATTAGAAATGAGAGTAAAATTGTTAATTCACTGGGTCCCAAAACATCTCCACCACACCCACCTTGAGCTACTACGCCCAAAGTAGTCCCACATGAATCGAGAATTATAGCACCGATAAATGTCAACAAGGGAATGACTCCCACCAAAAATAGCCCCGCGATAAATCTAAGACTTTTTTGGAAAGTAGGAATGCTATAGATTGAACTATCTTTGTTTTGAGGGTTGATGGTCATAATTATTTCTTAAATAACTCTTTCGAATAATTATTGAGAAATTTGGCGACGCCGTTGCAACAAAGTCCCTATGAAAAAATTTTCTTTCCCCCGCCGAAAGATTCAATTCAGGCGAGCAGGTAAAATATGGTTCTGGATTACTATTTGAAGCTATCCCTAAGCATCAATTTTAATGCTCTTTTCCCTTGATTAGTTTTAAGATACTTCTTCCTCCGTTTAGCGTCAAGCCTAGATTTATATGCTTCGTAGAAAACAAGTTCAAAAGGGCAATAGGGTTTTGTGGCAGATGAGTGGCCACCTTGATGTTTTTGAAATCGCTTTTTTAAATCAGAAGTGTACCCAGTATATAACCAATCTTGCTTTTTACTTTTCAATAAATAAATGTAGTTCATATGTGTTAGATCCATGGTGGCCTAAACCAGAACTAAGTACGGTTCAGGCTTACCATGAACCGTGTCCTTCCAGGACTCTGGTTCATGGTGCGCTATTTTAAAGATAGTTCGAACACATTTCGTGGCCGAAGGCCGCGAGAAAATCCCCCTGCGAAATCCCGAACCCGCGGCTCCGCCGCTCTGATGACAATTTCAAGTTTTTCTTTGGCGGCATTCCTTATTTAGTAAGTGACGGACAGAATAGATCTTTTATAGTCGTACCAAGAACTCGGCAGAATGTGTAGTTATTGCTTGTATATTTACACTCACTGAGACGATTGAAATTATTAGTTGGGTCTGAATAAGTATTAAAGATAATATTAATACTGCACCCACTTTTATAGTATAGAGGTTCGGCAAGGAAGGCATAGGATGTTGTTAAAAAGATTATTAGAATAGCCGTTGATAGTCCATGAAAACATACTTTCTTGATAGCCGAAATCTCACCGCCTTTCCTTTTAGCCACGAAGTAACTAATAAATAATATAAAAACGAGTACGAAAAATGCTGTGGTTAGGAAATTAAACATTTCAAAAATATCATAGATCGGAACAAAAATATCAATGAGAAGAACTAGTATGACCGAAATTATTATATCAATGGCTACAAGAAAAGGATTGGATCTTTTGCGGAGTAAATAAGCAGCAAGTACGGGAATAAACAGGCCCACTAAAACAACAATGAATATTAATGCCATTATCACTAAAAAAGCAGCTCCTCCAGTACTTGCAAACGCAAAAGAGGGAATCAATAAAGAAAATATGGATATTGCCAATAATTTACTTTTGTTCATGATGATTAAAAAATTTTCTTCCCCCAAAATTAAAATATGGTTCGAGCCGATGTTTTTCTCCGGGTTCTTTTGCGGTTTTGAGCGGTGCGGCTCCGCCGCCTTTCCGAATTTTCGCGGGGGGATTTTTTCGGAAAAGTGCGTTCGGACTAATTCAAGAATACTGCACCACGTAGGAAAAGTCAAAGAGTTTTGGTTCGCCTCGCTTCGCTCGGCGACTAATTTGTATTCAATTTTGGGGGTAAAAACGAATTCACGATTTCGCATTTTGGGGGAAGAAAATTTTTTAATCCTTAATTTCTAAAACTTATGAAATACATACTTTACGCAAGAAAATCTACCGAAGAAGATGACCGACAGGTTTTAAGTATTGAAGCTCAACTTGTTGAGTTGCAAGAGTATGCCGCTAAAGAAAAACTTGAAATTGTCGGTCCGACTTTTGTCGAGACCAAAACTGCCAAAGAACCCGGGCGAATGAAATTCGCAGAAATGTTGTCATTGATTGAGAGGGGGAAAGCAGATGGAATTATTTCTTGGCATCCCGACAGGTTGGCTAGAAATAGTGTTGATGGCGGAAAGATCATCCACTTTGTAGATCGTGGCTTGATTAAATCATTAAAATTCCCTACGTTCTGGTTCGAGCCAACTCCGCAAGGATTATTCATGCTCAACATCGCGTTCGGCCAATCAAAATATTTTGTAGATAATTTGCGAGAGAATGTGAAACGAGGATTGCGGCAAAAAATCAGAAACGGAGTTTGGCCAGGTTGGGCTCCGGTGGGTTACATGAATAATCTAAAAACGAGAGGCATAGATATTGACCTCGATAAGTCTCCAAAGGTGCAAAAAATGTTTGAGCTTTATTCCACGGGAAGCTACACGCTTTTATCTCTCGCAAATTGGTGTAAGGAGAATAATTTGCGCGGAAATCTTGATAAAGAGATGTCTATCAATACGGTCTACAAAATTCTCCAAAATATTTTCTACATTGGCCTCATGAAATATAACGGGGAAATTTTCGAAGGAACTCACGAGTCGTTAATTTCAAAGAAACTTTTTGATTTATGCCAAGAAGTGATGAGCAAAAGAGGAAAACAAAAAGAAATACGAAAACATAATTTTTCTTTTCTTGGCTTGATGAAATGCACATGCGGAGCTTCAATCACAGCCGAAACACAAAAGGGTTTTGTTTATTATCGTTGCACGAAAAAGAAAGGGCTATGCCAAGAAAAGCATTATCTTCGTGAAGAATCACTTACCGAGCAAATCACTTCTTTTCTTCAAAAAGTTTCTTTGTCGAGCCAAGACACCGAGAAAGTTTTGGCGGCTTTAGACCAAGAACAAGAGAAGGCACGACAGGATTCTCAAGCCGAGGTTAATGTATCGAAAGCACAGTTATCACAGGTCGAGATAAAACTCCAAAAGTTGCTAGATATCTACCTTGCCGACGCTTTATCCACAGAAGAATACGCCGCCAAAAAACAAAGTTTGTTATCCCAAAAAATGTCGTTGAGCGAAAAAATCACCGACTTTGAGCAGAAAGGGTTGTCTTGGCTCGAACCGGCTCGTGAGTTCGTAAAATCCTTAAATCAAGCCGCGAAATTGATGAGATCAGAAAACAAAACCGAAATGACAACATTTCTGAAAAACATCGGCTCGAACCATATTTTAGAAAACCGCCAATTCAAATTTTCGGCCAAAACGCCGTATGATTTGGTCGCCGAAGTCCGCCAACCGGCGGACGAGGCGAGCCCCGTGGACTGGACTTTTACTAGGTGGTGCCGCGGGGGTGAATCGAACACCCGACCAATCCCTCTTCAGGGGAATGCTCTACCACTGAGCTACCACGGCATTTTATTGATTCTAAAGTATTTTATTGAATTTTCAAAGTCCCCTCCCAAACATCGTTTCTCCAAGTCCAATCGCGCCCCATGCCGCCCATGATGTAAATTTTGTCGCGAAAAATCACTGTCGTAAAATCTTCTCTGCCGTCCCAAGGCAAATCCGCGCCAGCTTTTTTCCAACTCTTTCCGTCTTCTGAATACCAAGCGTCGTTAGTTCCTCCATATTCATAATCGTCAAGCCTGCCCAAAAGCCAGAGTTTTCCTTCAAAATTTATCGCGCTTGCCCCTTGCCTGGATTGCCACGGCGGAGAATCGATTTCAAGCGTCCAATTTATACCGTCAGAAGATGACCAAACATCACTGTATAATTTTCCAGTCAAATCCATGCCAGCAATCAGGTAAAATTTATCTTTGTAGACAGCAAGCGAGTGATCCCATCTTCCGGCCCAAAGCGCCCCGACCCCGGTCGGGGTTGCCAGAACCCAATCAATTCCGTCTTCCGTATACCAAACATCGTCAAAAACTTTTCGCTTGTCGTAATTTACCCCTCCCATCATCCAAAGTTTCCCATCCAAAATTTCCGCGCTCTGCCCTTCTCTCGCGGGAAACGCGGCTTTCGTTTCAACTCTTGTCCAATTTACTCCATCGTCGGAATTCCAAATGTCGTTCACATATCCTCCGGCCTTACTCCATCCGCCAAACATCCACAATTTATCTTTAAAAAATAGAATCGACATGGATCTCCTCGGCGTCCAGATATTTTTGCTCTCTATCTTCGTCCAATTTGCGCCGTCTTCTGAATTCCAGATGTCGTTGAAATGCGGGGCGGTCCAATACGCGATGAAATGATTCTTGTCGACAAGCCCGTTGCCGTTAAGCCCCCCGATAAGCCAGATTTTATTCTGAAAGATAAATGTTTCGTGTGAATCTCTAGGCGCCCAAGGAGCCCCGACCGGGGTCGGGGTCAACTCTTTCCATTCCAGTGACGGCTCTTTAGAGATAATTTCATCTTTTTTCCCAGCATCCACGAAATTTCCATCGCTGTTATTTTTATCAACAGACAAAAACGAAAGAACCGCCAGCGCGGCTAGGGCCAATAAAATTTTTGTGAGGTCTTCCTTTTGCATTTGGTGCGCGCTCGAGGGATCGAACCCCGGACCTACCCGGTGTAAACGGGTCGCTCTACCACTGAGCTAAGCGCGCGATTTCTCTATATCCTGTCCAGTATTCTTGAAATAGTGCGAACCGTTTTCGCCCCGCCACGGCGGGGCGAGGAAAGCCCCCCGCAAAATTCCGAAATCGCGGCGGAGCCGCACCGCTAACAATTTCAAGTTTTTCTTTGGTGGTTAAAGTTTGTGGATTATTCTACCGCTTCCACTATCCACCAGAGTTCTTTGCCAATTCGCGCACCGTAGGAAATAGACCCTCCGTCAGGACTAAAGGTGGGTTGCCAAATACCATCATATTTCTTCCTCTCTCGATCATTTACCACAAGCATTACTTGGTCTCCGTCTTCTCTGCCTTCACTTGCGACAAAAGCAAATTCCCCAGTGGGTCCGAAGACTAAATTAGAAACCCAACGGTATGCCTTATGTGGGGTGCCGTTGACTACAGCCGATGACACGCCAAGTTTGTCGGATGGGTCTTGTCCCACATAGCCAAGTTGCTTACCATCTGGACTAATTGCCAAAAATCCGCCGCCTCGAGGAATAAACAAAAGGTTTCCATATAATGGATGTGACCCGCTGTATTCTACTCCGTCCACCACTAAAAGTTTTTTGAGTGGCGCCGATCCTGACTTCGACCACGCCCAATAAGCAAATGATTTACCGTCAGGGCTGAATGTGATATTGGATAGGATATCGTAGTATTCTTTTCCTCGTTGACCGTCAACCACTACGCGGCGCTTGCCGTATTCTCCGTTGCTGACATACGCAAGTTGCGTTCCATTAGGACTCCACGTGATACCAACTATTGACCCGCTCTCATCGTATTTCTTAGTACCGTCAACGACTAAAAACTTTTTATCTTTTTCCAGTACGCCATATGCAAGATGTTGACCGTCTGGGCTAAACGCAAAACCAGTGATTCCATCATAAGGTCCGCGCTCCTCTCCATTAAGTATGAGAAAAACTCCCCTTCCTCTTTCTAACGCGACGTAAGCAAAGTTTTTCCCGTCAGAACTGAAAGGTTCAAAGGAGAAACCTGAAACATCATCATATGTTTTCCCCTTCTGCCCATCCCGTATTACTAATGACTTTCCGTTTTCTGTAACAACATACGCAAATGACTTCCCGTTAGGAGTAAAAGCCATTCTATTTACGCTGGCTCGTCCAGGGGAACCAGGAGGAAAGTTGCTTGGCAAAGTTGCTAACTTTTTTGATAACGAATTTTCACTACCCTCTGTCCGGCTAGAACTGGGCGCGGGACTTAAGGATGATTTTTTTGAAACAAACAAAAAGCCGCCTATGCCTACAACAAGGCCAATCAATATTACAAATAAGATTATGTTTGCAAATCCTTTTTGATTCATATTCTTACAATTTAGTTAATAATTTTCAACTTTATGATTAAAAATTTTTCCGTCCCCCAAATTCAAAACATGGTTCACGCCGATGTTTTTCTCCGTGTTCTTTTGCGGTTTTTATCGGTGCGGCTCCCAGCCTGCGCCGAGGCTTCGGCGGGCAGGCGCCGCATTTCGGATTTTTCGCGTGGGGCTTTCCTCGCCCCGCCGTGGCGTGGCGAAAACGGTTCGCACTATTTCAAGAATACTGGACACTTTAGAAAAAGGCAAGCCAGAGGTAGTCGCCTCGCTTCGCTCGGCAACCATTTCGTATTGAATTTTGGGGGCAAAAACGAATTGGCGATTTCGTTTGGGGGACGGAAAAATTTTTAATCAATCTTAATCAACAAAACTATGCGTTATGTAATCTATGCTCGCAAATCAACGGAAGATGATGACAGACAAATTCTCTCCATTGAAGCTCAACTTGTTGAGCTTCAAGAATTTGCCGCCAAAGAAAAACTTGAAATTGTCGCCTCTTTTCAAGAGGCGAAAACCGCAAAAGAACCCGGGCGAATCAAATTCGCAGAAATGTTGTCATTTTTGGAGAAAGGAAAGGCGGAGAGAATACTCTCATGGCACCCGGATCGCCTTGCGAGAAATTCCGTTGATGGCGGGAAGATAATCCACATGATAGATAAAGGTTTAATTCGTTCCCTCAAATTTCCAACTTTTTGGTGCGAACCGACACCACAAGGATTGTTTATGCTGAACATTGCTTTTGGCCAAAGCAAATACTATGTGGACAATTTGCGAGAGAATGTAAAAAGAGGGCTGCGTCAAAAAATCCGAAATGGAGTATGGCCTTCTTGGGCTCCAGTGGGATACTTGAACAATGCCAAAACAAGGGGAATTGATGTTGATAAAGAAAAGGCACCTAAAGTCAGAAAACTTTTTGAAATGTATTCTACCGGAAGCTACACATTCATTTCTCTCGCAAATTGGTGCAAAGAAAATGGTTTGCGTGGAAATCTCGGCAAGGAAATTTCAGTAAGCAATGTTCAGCATATTTTACAAAATCCATTCTATTTCGGACTTATGCGGTACCGAGGAGAGATATTTGAGGGAACGCACGAGCCGTTAGTATCAAAGAAACTTTTTGATTTGTGCCAAGAAGTTATGGCTAAGCGCGGCAGGGTACAGGAAGTAAAGAAACATCGCTTTTCTTTTCTTGGCTTAATGAAATGTGCTTCATGTGGCTGTTCTATCACGGCACAATACGCCAAGGGCAACGGTGGCATTTACACCTATTACCGATGTACAAAAAAGAAAGGCGTATGCCAAGAAAAACATTATATCCAAGAAAATGAGTTGGCCGCGCAAATCAAAACACTTCTTCAAAAAGTTTCTTTGTCGAGCCACGACACCAAGAAAGTTTTGGCGGCGTTGGATAATGAGCAGGAGAAAGCAAAACAAGAAGCCCAAGACAAAGTTGATATTTTGAAAAACCAATTAGCTCAAAATGAAACAAAACTCCAAAAACTGCTTGACGTGTATTTAGACAATGCGCTAACTCAACAAGAATACGCCACCAAAAAAGAAAAATTTATGTCCGAGAAAATACGCTTAGCAGAGAAAATTACCGATTTCGAACAAAAAGGTTTGTCGTGGCTCGAACCGGCTCGTGAGTTCGTTTTATCCTTGAATCAAGCCGAAAATCTGCTTTCCTAAAACGATTATCCAAAAATGACAACATATCTGAAAAACATCGGCGCGAACCATATTTTGCGAAACCGCCAATTCATTTTTACCCCCAAAATTCAATACGAAATGGCCGCCGAGCGAAGCGAGGCGACTATCTCTGGCTTGCCTTTTTCTAAAGTGTCTCCCCACGAGGAATCGAACCTCGATCTGCTCCTTAGAAGGGAGCCGTTCTATCCGTTGAACTATGGGGAGCAAAAAGTTGGCAGTCAAGTTAAAATATTCTATCTTATTTACGACGGATCTTCAATAATAAGGTTATTTTTGTAATCATTGAATTTTTCCTTCTTTTTTTCGATTCTTTCAATTGCTTTATTGAAACTCTTGGTTTTAAGGATCGCGGCTTCTGGCAAATCCGCGGCTTCTGAATCATTAAAATAGAAGCGGTAGAAAACCCATCCGTTGAACGCGAAAGTGATCATGGCAAAAAATATCAAAACCCATATGAATTTTTTCCAGAGCTTTTCCGGTTCCAAAAAAAGGCTCCTCTTAGCTTGGCCGGATTTGAATAAAAACGCCTTCAGTTTGGAAAAATCAAAATTCATAACTCAATAACTTAATTATGTAATCCCCTCGCCACGGCGCGTCCACGTCTCCAGTTTTATCGATATCTATTTTCTCAAAAGCAATTTCATAAGGGAGATTTTCAAGCAGCATGGAATATTTAAATACCGAGGAAAAATTGCCCCGAGCTTCGAGATGCAACGATGGGCCGATGTCCTTTGGGCTCGCCGCTAGATTGGCGGACTCCACCCGCACATCAACACCGACATCCCTTCCGACCCTTTCCAAATCTTCGATGAACATAACTAATTCGTCTCGGTTTATAAAAGCTTTCTCCAACAATAACTTCTCGTTCTCGGTATCCGCGATATAATTTTCGAAAACCCTTAGATCCTTAATCTGGGAGTTGAAGATCGCGATCTGTCCCCTTGTTTCGCTAGATTCGCCAGAGAATCTTTCCATGATTTTATACAAGAAAATCAAGCAGAGCACCAATGCGATAAGAAAAACTATGGATGCGGGCAATAATAATTTGGAATTCTTTATTATCATAATTATTTAAGGTCTAGATTAATCACAAAATCAATATCATTCTTCTTCAAGATATTGGAAATCGGAAAGTCAACCTTTTTGAAAAGATCTGAGTCGTTCAAATTTTTTTGGAACCCCAAAAGACTTTCTCTTGTACCAGCTCTGCCTTGAAGGCTCATCTTCCCCTGCCCGGGAACTCCTTGCCCAGCAAAAGATAGACTGTTTATTTTAATCCCGTCGGGAGTCAAGCTCAATATTTTTTTAAAAATTTCGAGGTTAGACACGCTTTTTGCGGAAGATTCAATGATGGATAATTCGGCATTTATTTTTTTAATTTCATTTGTAACCTCCGTAATTTTCTCAGCAGTCGTCCCCTGTTTCAATAAATCCTCCTCTCTCTTTAAGTTCAAACTTTCTTGATAGCTGAAAATATAGACCGGCATCATAAGCAATATGCACACCAAAAAAACTGAAGAGAGAGAAAAAACTGCCACGATCAGAAACCTCCTGAGTCCTTCTCGTTCCACTTCTTTTTTATCTTCGTAAGGCAGGAGGTTTATCATAAAGATTTTGAAGATCTAAGCGCGAGCCCCAATGCCGTGGCATATGACAAGGATTCGTTCGCGGTTACGGCCGGGATATATTTTTCAAACGACGAAATATTTACCCAGGGATTCGCGATTTGGACTGGAAGTTTAAGGTCGTATGAAAGATATTCCGAGAGGCCAGTCAGATTGGATTCCCCTCCGCAAAGATACAATCTCGATATTTCTCCCTTCGGATAGTGAACGTGCTCCGCATGATTTTGCCAATACATCAAATGCCTGAAAATTTCCTCTTTGATGGCGGAAACGACCGGCAAAAGAGCGTTGAAAATTTCCTGGTTTTCTTTAGTTCGGACAAATCCTCTTTCTTTCTTAAGCCGCTCCGCGGAAAATAAGTCTATATTAAAAACTTTCGCAAGCGAAGCGTCCAATGATTCCCCGGCTACGCTCACGGTGGAAGTGAATCTTATCATGCCGCCGGAAACTATGGCGAAGCTGGTCCTGGTGCGGCCGAAATCCATTACCATAATTGTTCCTTCTTCATCTTTCGGTAAAATAGATCTGACTAATGCCGCTGTCTCCATTTCAAAAACATAAGGCCTTAGCCCGACGGCTTTAACGACATCGCTGTAATCTTCGACGAGTTTTTTGGGAAGCGCCACCAAAATAACGTCGAGGTGGTCTTTCGAATCAGTCGAGGAAGGAATAAGCTCAAAATCAAAGACGGCGTCCGTGGCGGAAAGAGGGATATGCTCTTCGAGTTGAACTTCAAGCACTTCGTGTATATTAGCTTCGGGCATAAATGGAAGCGTCACCAAACCCACAAATACTTTTTCCTCCGGAAGAGATAAAGCTATTTCCCTTCCCTTAAATTCCTCGAGATTTAATTTCAGATATTCTACAAGCGCGTTCTTATTAACTATTTCCCCAGATTTGATAAAGCCGTCTGGAATTATCCGGGATCCGAATTTTTCAAGCTCCAGGTGGCCGTTTTTTAATGCAAGTTCAACATATTTAAGCGAACGGTCGGAAATATCCAGTCCGAGCACTGGGGGCTCTATGTATTCCGGCACTGGAAAAATTCTTATTAAATCTGGTAATTTCATATCCTTCTTTAAGAGTAGTTTAAATTTTAAGGCACTTCTAGCCACCAGATAATATCAAATCCCCCAGTCGGGCCGGAAAATTGGGTTGAGGCAAGTCCGCTTTCATAAGTAACTGTGGCTGTGTTTTTAAGATTAAGCTGATAGGCCGTGACTTCTTTTAAGGCAACCGAATTTTCCAATTCAATTAGGCCGTGCCTGGCGTAATATATCGAAGCGTCAACGCTATTTTTTGGCCTAATCGCAACTTCGATGCCTCCCGTTTCCGCCGAATTATTGCCGGATATCAGGGCAATGTAACTGCCTGCGGACCCAGAACCAAGGACCCGCACCGTATTTTCAAGCGAAATTTTTCCGGATGTAGCTCTATTTGAAATCTTATCGGCGATTATGACATCGGAATTTGCACCGTAACTTGGATCCAGTTTTAATTGCGCAGTATTCTTCATTGTGAAGTTGCCACTGACCCATATTGGCCCTCTCATATTAATTATCGCATCATTTTCTATCGTAAGATCACAATTTATCTTGATTGGTCCAAGGTTTACGGTGCCGTCATCTATAACATACGGGCATGGGGATGAATGAACCCCGCCCGCGGCGGCAACATTCTCCCAATTTGTAACTTGCTCGTCGGTTATCGGAAAATCCACCTCCGGAAGATCTGATGGAGGCGTTGATCCGGGATAAGTCGCTCCCCCAACTGTGCTCCCGGTAATTGAGGTCAGATAGTAAGCGTCTTTCGTGATTGAACTTGAGGAAATTGAATTGGCATACGCATTTACGCCTATAGTGCTGTCTGAAATTGAAGTAGTTGAGGAAGCGCTTTTGCTCACCGTGACTTCGTTAATCAAATGGGCTCTAGTGTTACCGCTCACTAAGAAACTGTTATCTCCGGTTATGGATGAATCTGAAGCCGCAAAAGCGTCTCCCGTAATTTCTGCTGTATTTTTGCCCGATATATCTCCATTTGAATAAACGCTGCCGATTATTTTCGAAGAATTTTCGAGAGTGATCCCCCCTCTTCCAACCTGAACCGCATAAGAAAAACTGACCCCGGTTCCCTGCTTAATAGTAGATTTAATTATCCTATGGACATTATTTATATTAGAAGCACTTTCTATCTCCTTGCCTCCGGCGATATTGGTAACTGTTATTGCCGTATTCGCGTCGTATAGGGAAATCGTATATGATGCCGGCAAAAATTTTCCGCGCTTCGCCCTATAAAGCGCGTCCTCAATTCCGGCTTCAGCGAGAAAATATGAGCGCTTCGATTTGAAATCAATTTCCGATATTTTTATGCCGCGGTACGCAAAAGTCGATATAATCCCGATCAATGCGAGCGTAGAAAAAAGAACAAATAAAATAACGACTAAAAACGCCTGCCCGGCTTCCTTTGGCCTGCTTAAATCAATATTTTGCGCGGAGGACCGCTGATCCATAAAATGCGTGAGACTTATAATTTTTTTGATCTCCGGATTCAATTGTCAACTTAACCGAAACCAAGCTGGAGGTTGTCGTGGCGGAATTCCAGAAAATCAAACTTGTAATCCTGGCTTCGGGAGGCGTAAGCAACTCGCTCGCTCCGTCATCGTTTTTCTGGAGCCTCTCGGACGAAAGTGAAAATATCCTCGTTATTATCGTCGAGCTGCCGGGGTCCTGCGGGATCCTAAGAGCCAGCGCTCCAGGATTTGTCCCGAAAGTGCTTGACCCTAAGGCAATATCGGTAGATTGCCGGATGTCGCGCAAAATCGTCTCCATAGCCCCTTCGCCGGCCGTAAAAATTCTCCTCTCAACCCTCATTTCCGAAACGCTTCGGGCAGAAATAAGCACAATCTCCACCGCAGACAATACGATGGCTGCGAGAAGCGCTACATAAATTATTATTTCAATAAGGGTAAATCCTTTCTTCATTTAATTTGCAAAAAGGTCCGTTAAATATGTTTCAGCTGTGATTGATTGGTTTTTATTTTTATACGACCAATCAACTTTAACTGTAACTTTTCTGGTTCCTGGGTCATTATTAGCGGCATTATAAGTTGTTTCGATATTAGAAGAACCATCTCTTGATACATTCTCGACTTTAAAACTTCTTTCAAAAAGGCCTTCGATCGGCGGTTGGGCAGAAAAGCTTACGATCCACTCGGAAGTCGCGGGCAAAAATATGAGGTAATAATCGGCGCCTGGAGATAACAATGCCATATTCCTGGACCATCCCGAGTCGCGCGTGAATCTTAACACCTCGAGCCCTTCTTCAGCGAGATAGGAAGCTTGAAGCTTTTGCGTAGAAAATATGATGGTGTCCCGCGACAGAAGAAAAATAGACACCAGCGCAAAAAGAGTTCCCCCTATTATTGCGGAAGCAATGACTATTTCCAAAATCCCGAATCCCTGCCTGCCTGCGCAGGCAGGCCTGCGCAGGCAGGCCCGTTTATTCGGCAAGTCCTGAGGCATAAATATTTATCGTTGTGCTCGCCTGAGAGTTCGAGGTGAGCTCGATTCTAATCGACCCGATATTCCCAGTTCTTCCGGTCAGTCTCTCAAAAATAACTTCTGTCTGTCCGCCCAAATTAATGGAGCTTATTGTCGTTCCGGCAGGCAGGTCTATTGGAACATTTGACGTGTCTGACGAAGAATAAGAAGACCCCTTAAACCTAACCACTCTTGATGTTTCGAAGTGAACCCCCCATGATGATTTATTTTCCGAAGCCAGCGTTTCGGACCTTGCATAATTTAGCTCTGAGATCACTCTGGCCCTGGCTTCGCCAAGAAGAGAATTCTTACTGTAATTGGAAAAAGCCAAAACAGCGATTGCACCCAAGATAAAAAGTATCGAGAGAGCTACGATTATTTCCAAAAGAGTAAGTCCCTTATTCATAATCAAAATGCCCCGACGATGTTATATAGCGGTTGGATCATCGAAACCGCGAAAAGCCCGACCACAGCGCCGATTATTACCATGAGTGCGGGCTCGATTATTGTTGAAAGATCTTTTGTAGCCTGCCCGACCTCGCTTTCGTAAAAAACAGCGAGCCTGTGAAGCATTTCGGAAAGTTTCCCCGTCTCTTCCCCAATTGCCATCATCTCTCCTACGAGCGAAGGATAATATTTAGAATTTTGAATGAAAGTTTTTGAAATTGGCTCCCCTTTTTCGACAATTCCGCGCGACTCCTTCAAAATAGTTTTATAGTAATGGTTTTGCAGGACGTTCTGTGTAATTTCAAGCGCGTCCAAGATATCCACTCCTGCTCCGATTAAAGATCCTAATGTCCTGCAAGTCCTGGCGGCGTTATTCCTTTTGACAAGCCCAGATATGACAGGTACTTTCAGCAAGACTGCGTCTATAAAATCATGCCCGCGATTACTTTTGGCGGCAAAATAAATTCCAAAAATAAAAATCAGAATCATCAATAATCCCAAGATTAGATTATTTACCAGAAAATCGCTTATCCCTATGACAATCCTCGTCAAAAGCGGGAGCTCGATATTCAAATCTTTGAAAGTGCTGATCAGCGTCGGGACTACAAATACCAGCATCAGAGCGGCAATCGCGATCATGGCGAAAATTATCACGGAGGGATAAATCATCGCCCCCCTAATTTTCCTTCTTAAGTCATATTCTCGCTTAAGCTGGAAGGCTATAAGCTTCAATGCCTCCTCTAATTTTCCGGTTTTCTCCCCGGCCGATACCATGGCGACAAAAAGGGAAGAAAATATATTGGGAAATTCTTTCAAAGACTGGGAAAAATTGGCTCCCCTGCTTATGGAAGCGGCGACAGATAAAAGTACGTTGCTGAACTTCGCGTTTCTTGATTCGTGCGACAAAATTTCAAGGCTTCTTGCCAGCGGTAGCCCAGCCGCGACCATCACAGAAAGATTTCTTGCAAAAAGCATCCGCTCCGCCACTGAAATGTGCGAGAAAAAATTAATTGAGAAAATATTTTTCGCCTCTCTTTTCTCCTCCGCGCTTATCAATGTGTATCCTTCCCCGCGCAAAGTTTTAGCGAGCTCGAATTTATCCTTCGCTTCCCGCGAGCCCTTTTGCTCCTCGCCCGCCATATTCTTTGCCGCGTAAGTAAATACAGGCATGTTTTTATTCCGTCGTTACGCGCAGGATTTCTTCAATTGTCGTAATCCCTTGCACGGCTTTTATAATTCCGTCTTCGAGCATAGTCATCATTCCTTCTTCTTTCGCGCGTTTTTCGATCGCATCTGAAGTCGCATTTGAAATTATCATTTGTTTTATGCTCTCGGTTACTTCGAGCACTTCGTGTATGCCGATCCGGTCGTGATATCCGTCCAAAGATTCCGCGGCTGGCTCCGGTTTATAAAAATCAATTGTTGCCCAATCGGCCTCCTTTTTGACGATATTATTTTTTTTCATTGCTTCTAAAACTCTGTCTAAATCGACTTCTTTTCTTAATTCTTCGATTCCACTTTTCGTAAGCTTATACGGTTTTTTGGATTTCCAAAGCCTGCGAACAAGCCTCTGCCCGATTATCACATTCACCGTCGAGGCGATCAGAAACGGCTCGACTTTCATATCCAAAAGCCTCGGTAGCGCGCCGGCGGCGGAATTTGTATGCAGAGTTGATACGACCAAGTGTCCTGTAAGTGACGCGTTAATCGCCAAAGACGCTGTTTCATTGTCGCGGATTTCTCCAACCATTATTATGTCCGGGTCCTGCCGGACAAGCGAGCGTAAACCATCCGCGAAGGTAAAGCCGATGTCCGGCCTGACTTGGGTTTGGTTCACTCTCGGCATACGATATTCAATTGGATCTTCAATCGTAGAAATATTAACCTCCGGAGTATTTAGGATATCTAAAATTGTGTAGAGAGTGGTGGTTTTCCCTGAACCCGTCGGCCCGGTCGCGAGAAGCATACCCACGGGCTTTTTTATTGCTTTATGGATTTTTTCCAAGCCGTCTCCGAAAAATCCGAGAGTCTCCAAGGTAAAACTTTTTGAATTTTCAATCAAAAGGCGCATAACCGCCTTTTCTCCTTCGGAAACTGGAAGAATAGAAACCCTGAAAGAAATTTTGTATTCATTTGATTCAATCTTAAATCTCCCGTCTTGAGGCAATCTATGCTCATCTAGCTTTAAACTCGAAAGAACTTTTATTCTGGCAATTATTCCCATCGCTACTTGTTTTGGCAAAACCATAGCGTCCCTTAAAATTCCGTCAATCCGGTATCTGACAATTACTTCCTTTTCTAGGGGCTCAATATGTATATCGGACGCCCTCTCGACTATCGCGTGCTGTAGAAGCGTGTCGACTATCCGGACTATCGGCAACTCTTGAGCAGTTTTCTCCAAATCCTCCGGCGTATCTCCCTCGCCCCCTGCGGGGACGGCCGTAATCGGCGTGGATAAAATTACGTCTTTGCTGTCCTTTTTTATTATGTCGCCGAATTCAGCTTCAAGAGATCTTCTATATTGTGAGAGTGCGTTTTTTATTGACTTTTTTGACGTAAGGCGCGACAAAATTTTTAAGTTCGAGGTTTTCTTTATAAATTCAATAGTTTCGAGATCCTGCGGGTCGAGCATCGCAACTTCCAGATTATTGCCTGTCTTTTTATAAGCGATGATGTTATGCGTTCTCGCGATCGGTTCGGGGATTATCCTCAAAATATCTTCTGGAATTTTTTCATTTTCCAAATTAACAAAAGGTAGGCCTAAAATATAGCCTTGCATTCTTGCCAAATCATCCTCGCTAATTTTCCCCTCGGTCACCAAAATATCGGACAAATCCTTGCCCTTGGTAACTTTTTTTTCTGCTCCCGCTAAAGTCTTTTCATCAATAAGGCCGGCGTCAAGCAAAAAAGACTTGAGTCTTTTTGTTTCTAGCTTCATAAAAAACGTTATCCTTCAAGAACCTCTTTTACTTTTTTTAGAATCTCGAGGAGAGAGTAATTCGCCTTAACTAAATAAGCTTTAATGCCGAATGAAGAAGCCTTTTCGATATCGTGCGGACTTTCCAAATTAGTTAGAACGATGACCGGGATAGATTTCAATTCCGGATTTTTCTGTAAATCTTCCATAATTTTAAAGCCGTGTTTTTTCGGCAAAACAAGGTCAAGTAAAATCAGATCAGGCTTTTTTTCTTCAGCCTGCCGAAAACCCGCCTCGCCATCGTGGCAAACTAGAACTTCTATGCCACCGGCCTTTATGGTGTTGGAAAGATTCTCGGCAAGGAGCGTATCGTCCTCAATAATTAAAACTTTTTTTGCCATTGCTTATAATATTAAGCTTTTGATTTAGGGAGGGAGAAATAAAAAGTTGACCCATGCCCCTCGAGTGTCCTGAAGCCGACTGTTCCTCCGGACGCTTCGATAATGTATTTAGAAAGATATAACCCAACCCCCAGGCCCTCGGTTTGGTAACGCAAAATATTGGAAGCTCTGAAAAACTTTGAAAAAATATTTTTTACCTCTTCGACCGGTATTCCAGCGCCCTGATCAGTTATCGTCCAGCGGACATAAAAATCGGCGTCTTCTATAGTAATTGTTATCTCCCCGGAAGATGTCGAATAGCGTATGGCATTGTCTATAAATCTTGAAATAACTGATTTTATTCTTGTCTTATCTGCTTTAACCCAAGCTTGCGATTTTGGTGTCAAAATCATAAATTTTAAATTTGATGCAGCGGCGATGGGCTCATAAAACTTCGCAAGTTCCCCCGTCATATCATTCAAAGAAAAAATCTCAAGAGAAAGCTGAAATTTTCTATCCTCTATGCGATTTACGTCCAAAAGGTCGTTTATCAAACTGATCATTTTTTCATTCGCGTGATTCACTATTTTAAGAGAATTTTTATATTCGTCCGCGGAAACCTCTGCCTTTTCAAAAATAGCGTCGAGTTGCCATTTTATGGAAGAAAGTGGATTTCTAAGGTCGTGGGATATAATAGCTACAAATTCTGATTTTAGCTGGGAAGCTTCGGCCACTTTTTCAAAAGCGCGCACAACGGCATTGCCAACAACCAACAAAAAGACAGTAACAATAAATATTATCGAGACTACGGTTTCAGGCTCCGCGTAATAACTCGCGACGATATGGGTCGTTACGATTGCGATTGAAATTACAACACCCATTAATACAAATAGGAAATGCGGGCACTGAAACAACCCGACATGTAGCTCCCGGCAACGGTCAATCACGTTCAAGGCCTCGAAAAATCCCCTTTTTTTCATATTAAATACATTATAGGGTAAAATTGTCTATTCCCTTGTGTATTTTTAATATCCTTGCTATACTGATAATAGTCCGTTCTCGAAGCGGACTTTATTTATTCCATTAGATTATATGTCATTAGATTTAAAAAACTTTCAAAGCGCACTGGAGGAAGTCCTTACGGAGCGAGGGATCTCCAGGGAAAAAATCCTAGAAACCATAGAGATGGCCTTGGCCGCCGCGTATAAAAAGGATTACGGCAAAAGGGGGCAAATAATCAAGGCTAAATTCAATTCGACCAAAGGCAAAGCCGAGTTCTATCAAGTAAAAATCGTTGTGGACGAGAGCATGCTGAAACCCGCCGAAAGTGAGGTGGAAGGCGACATTCAGGCGGGCAAGGAAGATGAACTGGAAGAAGTTGAAGGAGAAATTAAAAAAGTCAGGTTCAATCCGGAGCGCCATATTATGATCGAGGAAGCAAAAAAAATAAAAGCCGACGTAAATGCCAGCGAAGAACTTATTTTCCCTCTCGAAACTAAAGAGGAATATGGAAGAATCGCGGCGCAAACGGCGAAACAAGTGATTATCCAGCGCATCCGCGAAGCGGAGAGAGAATCCATTTACACGGAATATGCCTCAAAACAAGGGGAAATTGTATCCGGAATAGTGCAGAGAATTGAAGGTAAGAATGTTTTCCTGGATTTGGGCAGAGCGACAGCTCTTCTCCCAAAAGAAGAACAAGTTCGCGGAGAGAGATACAGGATTGGCGAACGAATAAAAGCTTATCTGCTCCTAGCGGAAAAAAATCCGCGCGGTCCAGGCCTTTACCTTTCACGCTCGCATCCAAAATTCGTGGCAGAACTTTTTAAAACCGAGGTTCCCGAAATACATACTGGTATCGTGGAAGTCCGCGCGATAGCAAGAGAAGCTGGGCTTAGAACGAAGATCGCCGTAAGTTCCAAGGAAGACGGGGTGGACCCCGTCGGTTCGCTCGTGGGACAGAAAGGAATTCGCGTCGGAACAGTCATCTCGGAGCTTGGAGGAGAAAAAATAGATATCATAGAATGGAGGAAGAACCTGGAAGAATTTATAGCAAAATCTCTATCGCCCGCGAAAGTTCTCGAAGTAGATATTAACCCCGAAAGAAAAGAGGCGCAGGTTAAAGTTGCCGAAGACCAGCTTTCTTTGGCCATAGGCAAAGCTGGACAGAACGTCAGACTTGCGGCGAAACTTACCGGATATAAAATCGACATTCGCTCGCGCACCGGAGAAACAGTCGCCTCCGTATCCGAAGAAGGTGAGGAAATACAAAAACATGAATAATTTTCCGCTTTATTTATCAGGAGTCAGTATTATCGGGATACTCTTTTCTCTTTGGGCCTGGCTCAAAATAAAAAAATCCCCGTCGGGAGATCAGAAGATGGAAGAAATCTCGCGCGCTATCGAGGAAGGATCGCGGGCTTTCATCAAGAGACAATATAAAGTTGTCGGGATTGTCGCTTTGCTAATAGCTATTTTGCTTTATTTCTTTATTGATTTCATATCCGCGATCGGGTTTTTGGTTGGCGGAGCCGCATCGGCTCTTGCAGGATATTTGGGAATGATGACCGCGGTTAAATCCAACGTCAAAGTCGCCGAGGCCGCAAAAAAAGGGCTTGCTCCCGCGTTTTCCCTCGCCTATCTCGGAGGTTCTGTAACCGGATTTCTCGTCGTATCGCTCGGCTTATTGGTAATAAGCCTTTTCTGGCTTATTACCAAAGATCTGCCCGGACTTCTTTCGCTCGGATTTGGAGGGTCTCTCATCTCCGTCTTCGCGAGACTGGGCGGAGGAATTTATACGAAGGGGGCGGATGTTGGGGCTGATTTAGTCGGGAAAGTTGAAGCGGGAATCCCTGAAGACGATCCACGCAACCCAGCGGTTATCGCGGATTTGGTCGGGGACAACGTCGGGGATTGCGCTGGCATGGCCGCAGATCTTTTTGAAACCTACGCCGTAACGTTAATCTCGACAATCCTTCTCGGAACTCTTCTCTTCCCTGGAAATAACGAGGCCGCAATATTTTATCCCTTAACCTTGGGTGCGGGCGCGATTTTGGCTTCAATTATCGGTTCGTTTTTCGTCAAAGCCGAGAAAAAAGAAAACATAATGCCTGGGCTTTACCGCGGGCTCATCGCGAGTGCGGCCATATCGCTTGCGCTTTTCTGGCCGATTACAAAATATTTCGCGCCCCTATTCGGAGCTGAAGGTCCCTGGGATCTCTATTCTTGCGCTTTCATCGGGATACTCGTCACAATTTTAATGGTCGTCTTCACTGAATACTACACTTCGAAAAAATTCAGGCCGGTTCGCGCTATCGCAAAAGCTTCCACCTCCGGGCACGGGACGAATATCATAATGGGGCTCGCAGTATCAATGGAAGCGGTAGCGCTTCCTATCGCGGCGATCGCCCTTGGAAGTTATTTTTCCTTCCAACTTTTCGGCCTCTACGGAATCGCAATCGCGGCAACATCAATGCTTTCTTTGGCCGGGATAATCGTCGCGATTGATTCATTTGGACCGATTACGGACAACGCTGGCGGAATTTCCGAGATGGCGGGGCTTCCTCCAGAGGTGCGTGATATCACGGACGCGCTCGACGCCGTCGGCAACACAACGAAAGCGATCACCAAAGGATATGCAATCGGCTCCGCCGGTCTCGCCGCACTCGTCCTTTTCGGCGCGTATGTTTCAGAAATGGAAGCTCTCGGCAAAAAAACTGTTTTTGAACTTCAGGATCCTCTAGTAATTTTAGGAATATTCATCGGTGGGATTCTTCCATATATCTTCGCCTCTCTATCTATGCTTGCGGTCGGCAAAGCCGCGGGATCAATTGTTGAGGAAATTAGAAGGCAATTTCGAGAGAAGAAAATTATGGAAGGGATCGATAAGCCGGACTACGCGGCAGCAGTTGATATCGTAACAAAAGCCGCTTTAAGAGAAATGATCTTGCCCGCGATACTGCCAATCGCGGTAACAATTTTTGTCGCATTTGTCTTCGGCCCAAAAGCGCTCGGAGGACTTCTAATAGGGGTAATCGTCACTGGTCTTTTCCAAGCTATTGCCATGACCTCCGGAGGAGCCGCGTGGGATAATGCCAAGAAATATATTGAAGAAGGAAATTACGGAGGGAAAAAATCTCCCGCGCACCAGGCCGCCGTCACAGGCGATACTGTCGGCGATCCGTATAAAGACACAGCCGGCCCAGCGATTAACCCCATGATCAAAATCGTAAATATTGTGGCGTTGCTTCTCGTCCGGTTTCTCTAAATAAAATAAAAAAAATAGCCTTCATAATAAAGACTAAGTTTAGGAAAGGAGGAGAGAAAGTTTAAGACCTTCTCTCCTCCTTTCCTGTTTAAACGGCTGCGCTACTTTGCTTTCAAAGATTCGTCGGCATAAGCCCTGATCGCATCAGGCCCGCCCTTCTCCGTGAGCTGGGCCGCGTATCCGCTAAGATACTTTCCCTGTATTGCAAGGGCGATAACCCTGTTTATGCGGACGTTGACTTCTGACTTTTTTGCATCGATCCTGATTGCCTCGACAGCAGTGGGGATGAAATAATCCGTGAAGCTCCCTCTCGCATCCCTCCCTCGCTCCGTAGCATTGAGATCTCGATCCATCATACTCAACAGAAATCTGGGATCTTTCTCGAGATATTCCTCAAGAGTGCGGACGTCTGTTTTGAGCGCATCAAACTGCTCCTTTAACCGGTTGAATGCTTGCGCGTCCACAGCTTCCTCAGCCTTCCGAAAAATAAAGGGTTTTAGTCCCCGTGGAGTTTTTAACTATAAGAAAATATTGACCTATATAGTTAGTCAATCTAAAATAAAGACATGTCCCGCAAATTTGATAAGATAAACTCATATTTTGCAGTTTTTGAGCCGGCTATCGAAGGAGGGTATAATGTTTCTTTCCCTGATTTTCCAGGCTGTCTAACTTTTGGAAAGACTTTTGAAGAGGCTAAACAAATGGGAGCTGAAGTATTGGAACTTTGGATTGAAGAATTGAACTCGCAAAAACTAGCCGTGCCCAAACGAAGTTCGCGTCCAATCATAGACGAGATCGAAGTCTCTGTTCGATAATGCGTCCGCTTAACGCAAAGCGTATCGCAAGAATTCTAAAAGAAAACGGTTTTGTGCTGTCCCGTCAAAAAGGCAGCCATATGATTTGGAAAAATGCAGAAACCGGCAACATAGTGCCGGTGCCTTTTCATAATAGAACAAGGCCTATACCAGTTGGGACTTTTCTTGCCATCGTCAAACAATCAAAACTTCCAAAAAATAAGTTCCAATAATTAATTTCTTAATATATCCGCCACAGGGCCGGGAGCCAGCGAGGAGAGAGATTTAACTCTGACTCCGCGGCCCTATAAGGGCTAAAGATTTTTACTCTCAGGGCTCACAAAATTTTATGAACCCAATCGAGTGGGGGAAGAAAGCAAAGCTTTCTTCCCCCAAAATTCGAGTGACTATAAAGAACATTTTCCATCTTACATTCTTTTTTTGATGAACTTCGATGGAATCGCGATGACCTCATCGCTTGCGCCGTTTCAAGTCTTGCGACTTCTGCCGGCACCGAGCAGGATTCCGAGTTTTACGACATCGGTATGTCGCCTGCCTATTTTATGAGCTTTGGGAGCTTTTCCCTTTCCTCGCGAAGCTCGTCACGGCAGTAGTGACAAATTGCGAGGTGGCGCGGTAGGGAGGGATCATTTTTAGCCGACCCATTTTTAGCAAACGCCCTTAGCTCGGCTTTTGTGCGGCAAGCAACCCTTCGCTCAACCGCATCAGCAATAGCAAGCCCCATTATTTTCTTCCACGCCTCTTCCTCCTCCGCCTCTTTCAATTCCGTCTTCAGCTTCTTCACTGAAAACTCCGTAGGCGGTTCTTTAAGAATCGTTTTCACTTCATCCCTGCAAAGCATGCAAGTAGAAGCATGTTTCTTGGCTGTTGTGGAAGGAATCTTCCGTTTCCTCCCCACATATTCCAACTGTTTAAGCGTTAAGCAGTTGGACCGGTCGGTTGGCAATCCCCTTTTTTCAAGTAACGTTTCCGTTACTAACCTTACGATGAATGTCCCGCTGATAGTTTGCTTTCCCATTTCATCTCCTTGCCCATTTTTTTAAATAACTTTCCTACTCTGAACTTACGAACACAATTATTCGCAAACTCGGTTGTAGGAGGGAAAGTTTTTGCAAACCTTCCCTCAAACTTTTTGAGTGAAGACATGATTTGATTGCTCAAATCTTTCTGGCCAAGTCGGTGGCCTTCAAAGAACTACAGCTAGTGATCACTTTCATCTCAATGGAGAGAAAGTTTAGAAATGCTTGCAGGTCACTAGAAACCCCTGTTGCTCCTTACTTCTTACAACGAGGAGCATATTTGTAGCAGTTTGGGCAGGCCTCGATGTCTGCCCAATTTAGCCCTTGCTGTCCGATCGGTGGCGGAGTGACCGGTCCTCCAACGTGAGTGATACACTCATCGTCGGGGAAAACTCCGGCGTAACAGTAGTGGCTTTGGTCAAGCCATCCACAGGTGCATCGCACATGGTCAGTGACAATTTTGATAATTGTCTCCGTGAAAACCACACACTCCTCTCCCTGTGGCGAGCCGATAATGTTGGCTCCACCACCCCATCCCGGTTCTATTTCCTGAAGATCTTCGAGCACTTCTCTGATGGGGAAGGGAATGTGCTCTGACCTACGAGCTATCGAAACTTTCCGATGGGGCTCTCCGTTCTGAAAACGGAAAGCCGGGTTGATCGCTACGATAACGTCTGTCTCAAACGCTTCGTAGTCAAACACACCGGGCAACGTTGCCTCAACCACCACGAAGGACTCGTGGCGATCGACTCTGGCGGTCGCGAGAAGTTGTTTCTTCTGCTCTGCTCGCTCAGCCAGTGCCTGGTAGATGAACTCTTTCCCGCCGCCTCTCAAAATCTCGGAAGCGAGCAGGATTTTCTCTGCAAGCGGGCGCTTGTCAGCAAGCGCCAGTCGGGACAACGCCGAGAACACTTCGCTGTGCTCGCGCGGCATTTCTCCAGCGTTGGGTCCGAGTCCGTCAATTCTCGAAATCGACACCACAAGAAATGGGTCAACTCCGAAAATTCCTTTCTCGAGCAACGCGAATGCTGTGAGGCTATCCGCGTCGAGCCGTACTGTCCCCACTGTCTTCGCGAGGACAAGCCCCGGATCCTCTGATTCCAACCTCTCGTGCACTACCGCGCACGCGGCCGGAACAGGTTTGCCATTTGACCCATGCTGCGGATCGATATCCACCTCGCACAGTCCTTTTAGTGCCGGGACGGTCACCTCAATACCCACATCCACCGCCGGGTTTTCTTTCCCCGGACGCGGATCGAACAAAAAGAAATCCATCTTTTTCTCCTCTCGTCGGTTTTGAATTTCCGCTGTGCGGATGCCAACGAGACGGCTACAAACTAAACCGTTCCTTTGCAGGAATTATTCTTCTAGAGCTTTGCGGGTGCCGTATTTCCGCATTGCCCTTTTCTTAACTTAAAGAACTTCCAGCTCACTTTCTCCTCCGCATAAAGCTTCGGAAGGACGCAGTGAGCCGAGATGAGATTACAAGTTTTTGCTTCTAACCTCGTCTCGACCTACTTGATTTTTGGCAAGACTCAACTATCATAAGAGATATGGATCAAACATTGGCCAAAAAACGAAATACGCAACTTTTGCTGGGCGTTCGTCCTGAAGAAACTAAAAAAATTCTAGAGGAGACGGCGGGGCTTTGGCGTGGCCGCAAGATAGGCCCAATATCCTATCAGCGCGCTGCTCGAAAATCGTACGCAACGCTTCGCCAGCGGGAATAGAAGATATGCAGTCTTTTGTCATTGATTCCAATATCCTGATATACCATCTCAAGGATGATGTTGGCGTCACTAAATCTTTAAACGAATGGCTGATGGGCGGGAGCAAACTATGTATATCCGCGATAACCCGAATAGAGCTTTTGGCCGCTCCGGTTATGCGCGAGGGCGAAGAAGAAAAAATTCTCCGTCTTCTCGACAAATTCGTCATGATCCCAGTAGATGCGCGTATTGCGGATACTTCTGCCCGCATTCGCAGAAAATATCATCTGGAACTCGGGGATAGTATTATTGCGGCGACTGCTATGTTGATGGATTCAACACTCGTCACACGGAATATTCGTGACTTCAGGAAAATAATCGAATTACAACTACTCAAGCTTTAATTTTTCTCAAAGAACACTTCGACTCGTTTATGAGCCGGGATGAATAGAGAACTAGGTATTCGATTCTCTCCTCATCCCTGCTCACGCAGGGGTCACTCATTTACATTTAAGATTCGCTTTGTACTCTCTCCTCTAGGCGACTACTTCGTGGCAATCGCACAAAAGAATCCAAAGTTTTGAACCTTACCTCCTTATTTAATGAAAGAACTATTTTTTAATTTCTATCTGATCTCTCCTCTAGAGTTGGAGAGGGGGATTGAGAAGTTTTGGCCTCTGAATCCCTCTTCCCACCTTGATATAAACAGCATACCATCTTTTTGATTTTATGTCAATTATAATGTCTAATTATACATAAACTCCTTATGAAATAAGGATTTAGTATAGTATATTTTTGTCAATCCACCGTGACAACTTGCAAACTTTGACAGATTTTATATGCTATATATATGAACGAAGAAACACTCAAGAAGCTTGGCCTATCCGAGGGGGAGGCCGTCGCCTATAGCTACCTCCTCGAAAACGGCGAAAGCTCCGTGGGCCAAATGATAAAGAAGCTCCCTATTAAAAGGGGAAATCTCTATAACGTCCTTCGGGGGCTCGTATTTAAAGGATTAGCCGAAGAATTCAAGAAAAATAAGGTGGTCGAGTTCCGAGTAACGCACCCTTCGCAGATCAAGTACTTTCTCGCGAAATCCGAAGACGAGCTCGAAGCGCGTAAAAAACTCGCAAACGATCTTATGCCCGAGATGACTTCGAAATATACGCTTAACTACTCGAAGCCCGCGGTTCATTATTTCGAGGGCAAAGAGGGAATTAAGAAGATCTATGAAAACACGATTATCTCAAATCCGTCAAAAGAAGTTCTAGTTTTCAGGTCACATCTCGATGATAAAACGATGGGGATCAAATTCTTCCAAAATTATGGGAAAATAAGAGCAGAGCACGAAATAAAAACTAGAATTATCTCTCCGACAAGTCAGACCGATGAAAAGAAAAAAGAAGATATGGCACTTAAAAGAGAAAGAAAACAATGGGAAAATTTACAAATCCCGGCCGAGATTGATATCTATGACAATAAAGTAGCTATTATATCATTCGAAAATCATATAGTCGGCACAATAATCGAAAACAAAGCAACCGCAGATACTTTACGGGAAATTTTTGAGAAAATTTGGAATACACTCTAGTGCAATCAATAGCTCTTTGATTCAAGATACTCTTTGAATGTTCCAGCAATTTTCTCAAATACGTCTTCCTTAGCAAAACGCTCGTCAAATGATTTTGGATTATGGTGGCCAATTTCTGTGCTCAATTGAAGTGTTCTTCCCAAGATATCGCCTTCGCGAGTTAATTCATCTTTTTTCATAGGCCCTCTTCCCAAATCCAAAGAAACACGAGGAGGATCATAAAACGTATCTCTGTCAATGCCGATGCGCAGAGAATGATGGAGAGATTGCCTTTCTCTTCCCCCTACTTTTCTAATTATTTGGTGGCGGAAAGCCTGGCGAAGTTTTTCATCTGCTTTCACTGTATCGAAATTAAGCTCAATATTTATTCTGGCTTGTTTTCCAGTCTCGCTCTTTGGCCTCGCAAAAACTTTCAATTCATACTGTCGTCCAGTTTGTTTATTCTCGGCAGTAAAGACATTAGTTCCCTCTCCTCGAAGTTCTTTTTTTGTAATACGGTATTGTGTATTTGTATCTTCCAAACTTCTAAAAACGCCGAGCAGAGTATCGAGCCCTTCTAAGGAATTAATTACATCCCTAATCTCGAGTTCTTTCTTTTTTTCTACGGCTATTGAATATGCCGACATAAGCACATCTTTACTTCTTCTTAAAATTGCTTCTGAAACTTCCACAGGAAAACGCTCTTTTAACTCATCATCAATTTCTATATTTTTAAGAGCCCTTTCCCGAAGCAGAGTTTCAATACCGCGTGAGGAATCAACGATATTTGAATAAGAATGAAATAGAGAATCTAAATCAGATTCGCCAAGTTTTTCAGCTAGCGCAAGAATTTTTTCTCCGCTATTGTCATCATATTCCGCAGTAAAGAATGTACGCACCCCTTCCTCTCCAAATCTTTCAGCGAATTTGAGAAATCTTTCGTACATCTTTTTCTCCGACAAGAAATGTGCCGATTTTGAAATGACAAATTGTTCTCTTATATCTTCCTTATGCAGAGAGACATCTTTTAATGAGAGGTCGTTCGATAATTTCAGCATAAAATTAAAACCCAATACTGAATCAACTCTTAATTTATATTCATCCTCCGTTTCGTCAGCTCTTCTAGGATACGAGACTTGTTCAGGAGAAAAGGCTGCGACTTGAGTTGCTCCTTTCATGGCCAAGCCCTCATTCCCAGATCTTTTTGGCGCAGTTTCCCTTTTAAAAATTCTGAAAGTATGTGTGAGATTTTCGGAACCATCTTCAGATATTTTGGCAACTCCTCCCAAATCTTCCGCTAATTTATATATTTTTATCGGCTTATCTACAAAATTCCTGCCGAGGTAATGTCTCGTTGCATTAAACATAACCATCCCATCCGGCGTTACTTTTGTACGACTTGCGCGAATCTCTTCCGAATGTCTGTACCCGGATTGCATGCCAAAATCTTCAGGCATAAGTATCCCCTTAGAAACAAGGTTTGGAAAAAAGTGCCGAATTGCCTACCGCGTATTGCGCCCCTTCATTAATGTTGATGGAGCAAATCCATAATCCTTAATTGTCTCGGTTGAAATTTTACGAAAATCTCTCGTTTTTGCATCGCGAATTAACAAATCTCCTTTTTGATCGCGATAACCTTCACCTCTCGAGGGATGATAAATAACCGCAGCCATTTTTGTTTCAAACCAATTCAGACCTTCTCCTTCTTTAACGGGATGTTCCCTTAGTATAGAATTGGCTTTCACAATATCCCAAATGAATGTCTGAAATTCGGCATCTCTAATTTTTTCAGGGGAAAGCGCGTCTTCTCGATTTTCCGGAATATAGAAGAGGGGTTTTTCTTTATAATCCTTATCAGAAAGTTGCTCGCGAGAAAGTACTTTTTTCCCGGCAAATACTTCAAAAAGTGTATCGGCTTTATTTTTCTTCCCATAAGCAGAATGAAAAAATATTGGTCCTAATTTCTGAAGATCAACCTGCTTCAGTGCTACTAATTTTTCGAGATCGACGACAATAGATTCTCCCTTCTTCTCAGGATTCAACGCACGCTGAACAACTCCGCTTTTTTCAAGATAATTAAATGCGCGATCCACTAATTTATTTCGCTCTGGTATGTTTTCAATTGCTTCAGCGGCTTCTTTCGAAGTTATTTTTCCTTCCATGAATAGGCCCGCGTACGAAGCGGCTGCTTGCGATTTTCTGGCAATAAGCGACTCTCTCATTTCTGAAAGTGCTCCTTCTGGCATTTTTACTGCTTCCCTTTTTTCAATTTTTGCGGGTTCTTCTATGTGATTGTCTGGCAAAGGCATTGATTCATTCATAGCTATATATTAGAACTTTCTTGACTTATATTGAATGCGGGAGTAACTTTATGACTATGAATCCCGTTAGAAAACTAATATATGTTATAGATTCACGCCTTTATAGTCGTGGAGGCCGATTTAACCTTTTTCTAACGGGATGAACGACGAATACAACCAAGTTTTGATTCCGACAGTTATCGAAAAAACTAGTTTCGGCGAGAGGGCGTATGATATTTACTCGAGATTGCTCAAAGAGCGGATTGTTTTCTTGGGTGGGGCAATCAATGACCCGGTTGCCAATACTGTAATCGCCCAGCTTTTGTTTCTACAGCATGAAGATCCAAAAAAAGATATAAGTTTATATATAAATTCCCCGGGGGGATCGGTAACGTCTGCTCTTGCGATCTATGACGCGATGCAATACGTCAAACCGGACGTTTCAACTATCTGCGTAGGCTTTGCCGCCTCGGCAGCAGCAGTTTTAATGGCCTCGGGCGCTCCGGGAAAGCGCTACGCTCTTCCAAATTCGGAAATTATGATCCATCAAGTGTTCGGCGCGGCGGAGGGACAAGCGGCAGATATAAAAATCACTGCCGACCATATTATTCATATAAGAGAAAAAATTAATAAAATATTGGCCCGTCACACAAATCAGCCTCTTTCCAAAATAGAAAAGGACACCGACCGGGATTTTTACATGGACGCTATTGAAGCCAAAAACTACGGAATAGTGGATCAGATAATCAAAGGAAAAAACGGGGAGAAAGAAAAGAAATCCAGATAGAAGGTCGGAAGTAGGAGGAGTCCCCTCAATCCCTCCTTTTGAGGGCCCTTCACGGGGATGATGGCCTTGTGCCTAAGACCTCTCTTACTTCCGGGTTTTTATATTAGCTCATCCAAAAGGCTCACTCCCGTCATGTCGGCGGGCTTTTCGATTCCCATGAGCTCTAAAATCGTCGGGGCGACGTCAGAGATGACCCCGCCGACTTTGCTATATTGTTTTAAAATCTCGGATTTATCTCTGGACTCTTTTCTCTCAAATTTTTTGCCAATCAGGAAAAAAGGCACGGGGTTTACGCTGTGCTTGGTTTTTCTCTCCCCGGTGAAGCGGTATCTTTTCTCTTCCGCGTTTCCGTGATCTCCTGTGATAATAGCAATACCGTCGTTTTTTAAGACCTCTTGAACTATTCTTCCGACTTCCCTATCCAAAATTTCAATCGCTTTCGCGGTCGCCTCGAAATCTCCCGTGTGCCCAACCATATCCGCGTTCGCAAAATTGACCAAGATGAAATCGTAATTTTTTATTCTTGAAATGACTTCGTCCGCGATTTTCTCCGCGCGCATCTCGGGATACTTATCATAATGAGATTCGTGCAGAGATTCCACCAAAAAGTGGTCCTCTTCTGGATATGGGGTCTCATTCCCGCCATTGAAAAAATAGGTAACGTGAGCGTATTTATCTGTTTCCGCGATATGAAATTGTTTTAAATTCTTATCAGAAAGAACCTTTGCAAGCGGCTGAGAAACGTTTGGCGTAGAAAAAGCTGCCAAGCTCGATAATTTTTTTTCATATTCCGTCATTGTAACGAATTCGAGATTAGAAATTTTCTCACGCGGGAATTTATCAAACCCTTCTTCAATAAAAGCCTGGGTCAACTCCCGGGCGGAATCTTCGCGGAAGTTGAAAAAAATTGCCGCGTCCCCTTCCTTAATCCTCGATTCGTTTTCCCCGTCCCATCCTGTCTCGATAAATTCGTCTGTAATCCCTTTTTTATATTGGTCTTCTAGATAGCTAACTGGGTCTTTGAATTTATTTCCCTCACCTTTTGTGAAAAGGTTATAGGTTTTTTCGATCTTCTCCCAGTCCCCATCCCGATCCATTGAGAAATCCCTGCCGATAATCGAACTCATTCGCGCGAATGGATATAATTTGGAGATTCTTTCTTCGAGAAATCCAAAAAAATTGCCTGCTTCTTTTGGGGAGGCGTCGCGCCCGTCCGTGAAAAGATGGAGATAAACCTTATCGAATTTTTCGCGCTTTGCAAATTCCAAAAGAGCGTAAAGATGGTCGGGGTAAGCGTGGACCGAACCCGATGAAAAAAGGCCTATTAGATGCAGAGCGCTGTTGTTTTTCTTTACCTGCCTTAAAGCTCTCTTGAACGCCGGGTTTTCAAAAAATGAGCCGTCTTGTATGGATACGGATATCCTCGGAAGATGGTGGTATATGGTTTTCCCGGCGCCTAAAGTCAGATGCCCAACCTCTGAATTCCCAGCCTCCCCCCAAGAAAGCCCGACGGCTATGCCAGAGGCCTGAAGCGTGGTAAAGGGGTATAATTTTTCGAAACCTTCGAAATTTTTCCGTCCCGCGGCCCAAAAAGTCGATTCTGGGTCATCGCTTATTCCAAAGCCGTCCAATATGATTAACGTGACCATTGTATTATTCTACCGCGTCTGTTATCATTTATATATTACTTATATCCATTTAACTTGGAATTAATCTTAATAAATCGCAAATGCTATGATTTTAACGTCACCGGTGCTGGTGGCGCTCGTATCGGTTCTTGTGGGAATTGTTTTAGGCTACATACTCCGCCAGGTAATGGCGCAGTACAAGAAGAATTCTCTGGAAGTAGAAGTAAAAAAAATACTCCTGGATGCTAAAGACCAGGCCGTAAAAACATTAGACGAAGCAAAAAAGAAATCTGAAGAAGTCTTAGAACAATCAAAAAAAGAAACAAAAGAGCGCGAAGGCCAGATTAGAAAAT
>MFIO01000033.1 GCA_001780775.1 Candidatus Giovannonibacteria bacterium RIFCSPLOWO2_12_FULL_43_11c
TTAGAACAATCAAAAAAAGAAACAAAAGAGCGCGAAGGCCAGATTAGAAAATTAGAGGAAAAAGTTCAAGAAAAAGATGAAAGCCTTGAAAAGCGGAGGCGCAGTTTTGAGTTGGACGTAGAGGGCTTAAAAAAGAAGGCTGAAGAAATAAAGAAAATGCGCGAGGAGGCGGAAAATATGGAACAGCGAAGGAGAGAAGAGCTCCAGAAAATCGCAAATTTAAGCGAGGACGAAGCAAAAAAAGAATTACTGACTTCCGTCGAGAAAAAGTACGAAACCGATATTCTCGCGCGGATACAGAAAATAGAGATCTTCGGGCAGGACAAGCTCGAGCAAAAGGCTAGGGACATTTTGGCTTCGGTTATCCAAAGGATTGCCTCTTCAACCGCGTCCGAAGTTACGACGACATCTGTAAATATCCCATCGGATGACATAAAGGGAAAAATAATCGGCAAGGAGGGCAGAAACATCCGGGCGCTGGAACGCGCGGCCGGAGTCGAGGTAATTGTTGATGATACGCCGGGCTCGATAATAATCTCGAGCTTTGATCCTGTTCGAAGGCAGATCGCGAGAATCGCTCTTGAAAACTTGATATTAGACGGGAGAATCCAGCCCGCGCGGATCGAGGAAACAGTCGATAAAGCCAAGAACGAGATTGAAAAAATGATAAAGGACGCGGGAGAAAAAGCCTCATTCGAAGTCGGAATTTTTGACATTGATCCAAGGCTTCTCATGCTCCTGGGGCGTCTTAAATTCAGAACTTCATACGGGCAAAATGTTCTACAACATTCGATAGAAATGTCTCACGTTGCCGGAATGCTCGCTTCCGAATTAGGGGGGGATGTTGCGATAGCAAAGAAAGGCGCCTTATTACATGACATTGGAAAAGCAGTTGATCACGAAATACAAGGGACGCATGTTGAAATCGGACGCAGAATACTTCAGAAATTCGCCGTTGACCTTAAAGTAGTGCAAGCCATGCAGTCCCATCACGAAGAATACCCGTATGAAACAATTGAATCCATAATCGTGCAGACGGCGGATGCGATTTCTGCTTCCCGCCCCGGAGCAAGGCGCGACTCAGTCGAAAATTACCTAAAACGCCTTGAAGATTTAGAAAGAATCGCGAACACGTTTCCGGCAGTTGAGAAATCATATGCTATTCAAGCCGGGCGCGAGATACGTATATTTGTCACGCCGGATAAGATTACAGATCTGGAGATGAAACACCTTGCTAGGGAGATCGCAGTGCGCATAGAAGCGGAGCTTAAATACCCCGGAGAGATAAAGGTACACGTAATACGGGAAAACAGGGTTGTGGAATACGCAAGGTAGCGCCTGATTTCCCTTGTGGTATAATGATTTTTGATGTTGTTAAAGGTCGTTTTGATTAAAATAAATTTAGTTTAATGAATAAAGCAGAATTATCGCAAAAATTGTGGGAGCTTCATTCCAAAAAAGGGATGGATGTATCTAAAAAACACGCGGAAGAGGTCGTAGACTTTGTTTTTGACACGATTGCCGACACAATGAAGCGCGGGGACGAAGTCTCCATCGCCGGATTCGGCACTTTTGTCGCCAAACAAAGGAAGGCAAGGCAGGCCAGAAACCCGAAAACTGGAGCGGCTGTGAGCGTTCCGGCTATGAAAGTCCCGAAATTCAAAGCAGGCAAGGGCCTCAAAGATGCAGTGAAGTAGATTTTGATTGTAAATGAAGAAAGGGCGGAATCGCATTATGCGACCCGCCCTTTCGGTTTGGGACTGATACTGATTTGTAGATTACTCCGCGCCCATCGCCAGCCTAATTTCTTCGACGATCATCCTGGTCGCCTCTACTGGATCTTTGTGCCCCGTGATGGGACGCCCTACGACTATATAATCGACCCCCGCCTTGATCGCCTCGAATGGAGTCATAACCCGCTCCTGATCATTAAGCTGAGCCCACTCCGGCCTAATACCAGGGGTTACGATTTTAAAGTCCTGGCCGCACGCTTGCCTAATGTCTGGGGCTTCTTGTGGAGATGCAATAACTCCATCAAGTCCGCACTGTTGGCCGAGCTTAGCTAAACTAACCACAAGCTCCTGCAAGCGTTTCTCTTTTCCTTCTGGAAACACGAGGCGCGGGAAAAATCCCATGTCAACGAAGTCGTCGTATTTGAGACTCGTGAGGATTGTTACGCCGAGAAGCAATGGTTTCGGAGGATCCATCACGTCGACAGCAACTCGCGCTTCTATCATCATCTTTCGGCCGCCGGTGCAATGGATGTTGAACATTTTTGCACCCAATTTCCCAACGCCCCGAGTCGCTCCGGCTACTGTATTTGGAATATCCATAAATTTGCCGTCGTAGAACGGGGAGCCGGCATACCAGGTCACACATTCTACGGCTCTCGGTATTCCAATGCTTGTCAGCGCCTCGAGGCCCACCTTAAAATATCCGACATGCGGGGCGAGCAGTTTAGTCAGACGCTCCATTTCTTCCTGGCTGCTCACGTCCAGCGCGACAATCAACCGATCTTTTGGATCCATTAGTCTGTACCTCCTCTTTGATTTGTATAAAACAGCCTTTGTTTACGAACAGATCTAAAAGAAGCTTAAAATAAACTTGAAATAAAAGCAATGTTGAAAATTTTGTGCGGGCAGCGAGAATCAAACTCGCGTCTACTGCTTGTCCCGCAAAATAATGAGCCGAGCGAATATATTTTGCGAGGATCCCGTGAACAAGTGCGAGCGGCGGGAGTTGGACCCGCGTCTGCTGCTTGGAAGGCAGCCATAATAGCCGTTATACGACGCTCGCAAAGTCCATTTTTTTAAAAAACTGCGCTCATTATTCGACGGGATCCGCGAAAAACATAGTCGTTACACTTCTTGTTTTTCGGGAGAAGGCAGTCGTACTATCACTATACTATGCCCGCAAACCCCGCTTTCGCGGGATTAACTTTAATCGTTCGCGTCTTTTAAAGTTTTTTGAATTTCCGCTCTGAATTCCGGCGTGTCTTTGTGCCCGTGAGACGCAACTGCGTGTTGCGTCGCTGCATCCATAACCTCTTGTTCGGTTCCTGAAATAAAAAGCGAACAATTTTTCTCACTTGGGAACTCCCGACAATCCGTTGATTTTCTTTGTGCCATATTTTTGAATTAAAAAATTATTGCAAAATTAAAACGACCTTTATTTACGCTTAAGTCCTTATTTTATACCCAGTTTTGAATAAATACCAGACCCAATACCCGAGACCGGCTATCAGCGCAAAAATTAGAATAACTCCGGCAAGCCGGTTTGATTCCGAGATCCCGACCATGGAATAGCGAAGTCCATCCACAAAATAAAAAATGGGATTGAGCCGGACTAAAAATTGGAAGCGCTCCGGAAGCATGTGAATCGAGGAAAAAAGCCCACCCAAAAATGTCAGCGGCATAATGACGAAGGTTTGCGGGATCATAAGCTGTTCAAAACTCTCCGACCAAAGCCCAATCAGCAATCCCGCGAGTGAAAAAATCAGCGCGACTGCAACGGCGTAGAAAATAAAGAGAGCGAGATGTGTAACGCTTGTGACTGTGAATAAAAGTGCGATGCCGTAAACTCCCGCCGCGACCAAGAGCCCTCGGACAACCCCGCCGATAACATAGCCCGCGATCATCTCTAAATACGAGAGAGGCGCCACTAAAATTTCTTCAATGTGCTTCGCAAAGCGCTGGAAATAAAGCGAACTCGATGTCTGCCCGAAAGAAGACTGCATCACGTTTAACATCAAAAGTCCCGGGACGACGAAATCAATATACGAAACTCCGTCGATAATTCCGATCCGGCGGCCGATAATCTGCCCGAATATCAGAATATATAAAAGCGCCGAAATCCAGGGGGCAATTAAAGTCTGAATCCAAACTCTCCTCACTCTCCCCAACTCTTCAAGTATAAATGTCTGTAACCCAATCCAGTTCATGTTCATAGATATTAAGATAACTTATTCCGTATTTTCTTTCCATCATTTGAGCTTGGCACAAAACGATATTTATCGTATAGTTTAAATTATGCAAAGAAAATCATGGGCTGGAGTTATAGTCTTATGGATAGCTTGCTTTTTGCTTCTTGTAATTACCTTACCCGCAATTTTTGACATAGATATAGTGCTTTTCCCATTTTATGAAAGTGATTTTTTTGTAATTTTATATTATTTGAGTTTTATCTTACCCATAGTTGCGTTATTTAAGACAATTTCTGTCGCGAGAGCCAATATATCTGACTCAATGGCAATTTCATCATATCCAAGCATTTCCTACACCCTAATATCAGTTAAGTTTGGTATTTCTTTTTTATATTATCTAGGTTGGTTTTATGATTATATAAGTGGGATGCTAAGCGGACCTAAATGGGGCTTTCTTATATTTCTTTTGGCCTTTATTTACCTTATTTTTTATGGATTAGCTCATCATTTATTAAAACTTTCAACAAAAGATTATACAAAATTTAGACTATTGCTTAAAATAAATATCATTATTGATTTAATCTTTATTATAATAAATAGTTCCGCTGACTATTCTAAAGGGTTGTAGATCGCCCAAGCAAAAAGTCCCGAGGTAGAAATACCAACGGGCTTTTTTGTTTACTGAAAGATTTATGAATATAGCTTGCTGTGAGTATCGATAGCAATAAAATACGCTGTGTCTTTTTCAACCATTCCGTAGATCGCGCGCAGATCTCCGCCAACATTGATGCTGCGGAATCCGGCATATCTCCCTCGTAGCGGATGATTATTTAAAGTTGCCTCGAACGGATTTTCCAAAAAAACCGCTAGTTGCTCGCTGAACTTATTTTGCTGGCCTCTACGCAGTTTTTTAAATTGCTTTTTAAAATGAATGTGAAATATGGCCTTCATTTAGATTGCAGGTATTTCAATGCACCCTCAGCAGAATCAAAAACCATGGATATATTCTTTCCCTTGCGATAGTCCTCGCGCGCTTCTTCCGCAATATTTTCCAGATAGGTGGTCATTTTAGGCGCTGTGGAAAATCTTATTTCCTGTTCGCGAACCAACTGTTTTAATTGGGCGTTAATGACCGCACTCAATGTAAGTCCCATTGTTTCAGCGATTTTCTTAGCTTCATCTTTTACCCTTTTATCAGTTTTCACATTAATGATTGCTTTCATACCTTAAGTGTATACGCCGTATAGACTATGTCAATACGCTACCTCGTTGGCCGCCTACCTGTGCAAGATAATGATCCTCGATGGATTGGCCGTCTTTAATTAGTTCCGCCTTGGATTCGAGCGAGACAATTTTGCCGCCGAAAATTATCGCAATTCGATCGCAAAGTTTTTCGGCCTCTTCGAGATAGTGGGTTGTAAGCAAAATAGTTTTTCCTTTTTTGTTTAAATCCGTAAGTATGCGCCACATATCGTGCCGCAATTCAACATCCACCCCGGCCGTCGGTTCGTCTAAAATCAGCAATTCCGGATCGTGCACCATTGCGCGCGCAATCATTACTCGCCTTTTATATCCGCCGGAAAGAGCGCGAAATGGAGTATCCATATATTTCTCAAGTCCCAATTCCTTGGTCACCGCGTCAATCCTTTTGAGTCTTTCTTTTTTAGGGAGCCCAAAATATCCGGCGACGAAATATAGAATATCTTTCGGCTTCGCAAAAATATCGACATTATATTCCTGCGGAGAAATACCAATTTTTTTCCGCGCCTCGCGGTAATCGCGGACAACATCAAATCCGAATACGCTTATCTCCCCAGAAGTTACGCTCGCCGTTCCAGTGATACAGCTGATGGTTGAGGTTTTCCCTGCCCCATTTGGCCCAAGAAATCCGAAAAATTCCCCTTTTTTTATTTCAAAAGAGATCCCGTCTACCGCAATCTTATCGCCACCTACCCCACCGGAGGCGGGGTATTTTTTCACTAAATTCTTAACCTCGAGTGCTGGAGCCATACACTCTAATCTAGTCAAACTAGATAATTATTACAAGTTAATCTCTCTCTATTTCTTCTTTGTCGCGATCTTCCGTGCTAGTCGCGCTCGGACTGGTTGCAGATAGTTGTTTTTCTTCAAATAATCTCCTCTTTCTTTCGGATCCTTCCCTTGATTTTCTTATCGAATCCCGGAATGACTTCACATTCTCCAAGACAGAATCTATTTCTTCTCTGGATTCCGATTTCTCTTCGGACAGTTTTTCTAAAATTTCCCTATGTTTTTCAAGTGTATTTTCTAGATTTTGAGACGCCATACTCGCCGCATCTAAATTATTCTTCTCATCTATAGCTTGAATCTTTTCTTTTATCTTCTTAGCTTTTTGCTCAAAATTTTTCTCAATTTTTTCTTTCGCGGCCGGATCAAACCTATTTTCCTTAACCAATGTTTCTGTTTCCTCTATTCTCCGTTCGGCCACCTTCGCGAGCCATTTTACTTTGTTCTCATCTGAAACAGTTAAAAGTCCTATAACTTCCTCGTTAATATTTGTCTTTACTGAATATAAAACATCTCCCGGCAAAGCTTTTTCGGCCGCGAACGATATTCCGACCCCTCCGAAAACAATCGTGAAAATTAAAATTGCCGGAGCCGACCTTAGTACCGAGAATATAGAAAATGTTTTCCGCTTTGTATTTTTCTTGGCATAAGAAATAACAAAATCTCTCATCTTCTCCTTTTCAGACGGGTTTAATTTTATCTCTTGCCCCTTTTTAAAAATTTTTTCTAATCTATCTTCCATTGTTAAATATTTCTCTTACTTCTTTTATAGCCCTGTTTAAACGCACCGATATTATATTTTCGTTTTCCCCAAGAATATGCGCAATTTCTTTTGGCCCTAGCTCGTCAATATATCTCATAATGAGAAGATTTTTTTTATTTTCCTCCAGTTTATGAATTATTTTTAGAAGATCCTTAAAGTCGGAAAAATTTTCCAAACTTCTTCTGCCTTCTTTATTGTCAATCGGCTGAAAGCCTTCTTCAAGAAGAATTTCCAGTGACAGTGCCTTCTTCTTTCTTATTTCATCGATAATAAGATTATTCAGAACTTTATAGAGGAATGCCCTCGTATTTTCGATCTCTACTCCTTTTGATGCATACTGCCAAGTTTTAATAAACGCCTCTTGAACGATATCTTTAGATTTTTCGCGATCATACAGCCTGAAATAACAATGCCTAAAGAGAGCATCGGAAAAAGATTCGTATGCCGCCGAAAATTCCTCTTCTTTCATATTCCTTACTTATTATGTGCCTTGACAATTAGACGTTAATGTTGGCATTTTCTTACCTGTTTACACTGAGCTTGCCGAATGTGTCGGGGAGCCGAGAATCGAACTCGGACCACCTGCTCCCAAAGCAGGCGTACTACCATTATACTACTCCCCGCCTTCACTAAAGCTTCGGCGGGCAAGCCCGCAAAAGCTATTGTTCAAGTATTACATTTTTAGTCCACCTTATTTTAGCTTTTTTGGCATTAAAATCAACCAAAACAGCCATTATGTCAACTTGCCACTCAAAGTCCTCGTAGTCCGGGTGCTCTATAAACCATGTCTGGATAGCGCGCCACAGTCTCTTAGTTTTCCACATGTGCACATTTTCCTCTGGTCTGTGGTCGTCCATTGAAAATCTAGAACCCTTAACCTCGATGAAGCAGAGAGATTCTTTATTTTGAGCAATTATATCGATCTCGCCCCACTTCTTTCTGTAATTCCTCTCCAAAACCTTAAATCCTCTCTTTGCTAAGTGTCGACAGGCTACTTTCTCACAAATATCCCCAAATTGACGCTTTTCTGATGGCATTTATGTGTTTCGCGTGAAACTATCTTAAATTATATGTTTCACACTGTTTTACTACTGTTTTTAATGACTTGTGAAACGTTTTACTAATATATAAGTCATTTTTTTGTTTCACGCGAAACACTCTTATAGACCTCGTAGGCTGCCAAAGCGTCCGCCATAGCCGTATGATGGTTCTCCAAGTTTATTCCCAGTTTCTTGCATAAGGCGCTTAAGCCCGTGTCATTCCAGCCGTAGCCAAGCTTAGCGTATGCATAGGAATTTATATCCAAAAAACGCCTGTGGAAATCCAGTGGAATACCGGTTTTGGTAACCGCCGCGTCTAAGAAAGAGTAATCCGCAAATGGAACAAACCCCGCCAAAACTGTTCCCTTGGTCTTTTCAGTCAGAATCTCCATCATTTCTTTCAGAGATATAGCGTTTTTCCATCCTTCGGGATTATACCCACTAATCTCTAAAGCTTTCGGATCGGCAGTTTCAAGATGCTCCGGGCGAATTTTTACGTCCCAGGTTTCAATAATCTTCAACCCTGGTTGAGTTGCCTTAACAAGCCCGATTTCGACTATCTCGTGCTTTTGCGCCTCAAGCCCCGTCATCTCAAGGTCGACAAAACAAATAGGGGAGTTTTTTGTATCAAATTCTTTTCCTTTCATGAGTTATAATTTTGCCACAAAATAAAGGCAAAATCAAAAATCATTTAGATAAAAAGAATGGGTCGACATAACTGCCAACCCATTCGTCTTTGGAAAACGAAAACATATCTTCCTTCTGGTAAGAGGTTTAAATCTCCTCAGCATCCAGCCAGGTTCTTATGCTGTCGAGTCCTTGGTGAAATCCCTGACCCCGAGCAAGGCAGGGTCTTCGCAGATATTCTGGTTCTGCGTCTGATATCTCAAACGCAATCCCTGCTTCTGCTAAAAGTCTTTCCGCCATCTTGCTCTCAGTTGAATCGTTGAGATAAAGAACAGTCATTAATTCCATATACACCTCCTTGCTTCTATAATACTAGCAAAATTCCAAAACAAAAAAGGCCCATTTTACTGGCCTTTTTTGTGTCGGAGAGTTGAGGGGTTAAATAAATCTTTTTCTAGCGAAAGCAAAGCCAGACCAGATTTCAAATATTTATTTTACTGTGCTCTGCACTTCGAAGCTCCGCAAGGAGCGAAGTAGTGGACCTGGGGGAAATCGGATCCCCGTCTCGGCAATGCGAATGCCGCGTTCTACCACTGAACTACAGGCCCAAAATTTTTCGTATCTATTATTTTACTCTTAACGCCCCCATGAATCAATGATTTGTTGCTGATAGTCCTTATACGGCTCGAGCTCGCGGATTTTAGAGTCGAGAATCTTCTCTGCTCTCATCCGCGATATGTTCAGAGACTGCCATTTCGAAAAATAAAGAGACTGGCTGTTTTGCGCACGCCAGTATAATTCGCGGGCAAAATTTTTTCTTAAATCATCATTTGATATGTCTAGCGCCTTAAGCATATCGGGCATGGCGTCATCAGAAAGACGGCTTAAATAAAAAATATCCAATTTTCCTGTAGCCGTAAATCGCTCAATATTTCGGCGCGCGATAAACGCTTCAGGATTAAAAAAATTCATGATAACCAAGAAGGACGCAACTAAAATAAAACCTCGAAAAGCAAAGGCATTTTCTCTTTTGTCTTTATAAATTTTATACAGCAACAAGCAAAAGACGGCTGCCAATAAAATAATAAAGGCGTGGCTATAAAATCTCAATATCGTAAATCCGTAGGCTTCCTTATACAAAGTCAGGCGGGTAAAAGCGGAAGTCATGATTAAAATTACTTGGATAACTAACGCCGTGCTCAAAATTTTAAATCCACGCGCGTGATTCTCGTCTTTTTTAACAATATATTTTTCGACAGCTAGAAGCAACAATAAAGAAATGATAGAAACCGCTATAAGTTCAAAAAACCCGCGCCTGGCATATTCGGCGTAAGTAAAACCTTGAGCGGAAATATTGCCCTCGCCGCCAAAAAGATAAGCAAGCTGAACGAGAATAAAAATAAAAAACAGAACATTAACTGAACCTAGTAATATGGAATTCTCGATATGGCCAAAGCTGGGAGTTTTATTATTTTGCTGCGATTCATTTTGATTTTTTGCTTCTCTAAAAATGTATGAATATGCGCCGATATAAACAAGCGTAGCAATTAAAACCAAAGTGGATCTAAAAACCGCTTCGAGCTCGATGTCTGTGTTAATTAAATCAGAAACATATTTTTGGAAAATCAAATCTGCTGAGTAAAAAAGAATTAAAAAAATAAATAAAACAGGGACGGCCATTACTATGCCTTTTATGACATGCGATGAAACTTTTTGGTCTTTATTTACTCCTTCTAGCGAGAATAAATCGGACAGTGTTTGAAATAACGGAAAAATAAACTTAAATGGCAGAAAAAAATATATATAATCTGCTATAAAAAAGTTCTTCAATTTCCCGTCAAAAGATACCTCGGCGATTACAAGCAAGAGCAACAAAGAAGCAACTACATTAAGAAACGTGAGTAATGCGCTTGAACGCACAAAAACCATTACACTAAAAAATATGAGCGGTACTAAAAGCAAAAGAGCCTCCTTGCTTATTTGTTTATTTGAGAAGCCTGCAACAGCAAAAAGGCCCGCCACTACCAGAACAACGTACAAAGGAAAAGCGATGCCGGGAATTTTAGCGTAGAAAAAATAATCAAATAACAGGCCTAAAACCAAAGATACTCCAGTGATCAGCCCGGCTTTAATTAATGCGTTGGATTGCAAAGTCCTCATAATTAATGAAAACTCGCCACAGGCATTTGTGTTTCAAACATCTAAAAATTAGTTCTCTGTCGGGGTGCCGAGAATCGGACTCGGTCTTTACCCTCCCGCCCCGCACTAAAAATTTCCAGTCGGAGTGCCGAGAATCGAACTCAGGCTTCACCCTCCCGAAGGGTGTGTACTGCCTCTATACTACACTCCGTTAAATTTTATTGCGGGGTAAAAAGTGCACGCCTGCCCCGCACCGAGCTTTGCTCTGGTGCTGGGGTACTGCCGGTATACTACACCCCGCCTTCGCTAAAGCTTCGGCGGGCAAGCCCGCAAAACCTAGCTTATTTAACATAGTGCTTTTTCTTGATTTCTTCAATCTCCTCGGATTCAAGAGACACCTTTTTTTCTTCAGCTTTTTTGGCCAGATCTTTTAGTTCTTTATCCAAGAGGGGACATAGACGAGATACCTTTTCATCGAGATATTTCTTAGTATTTTTCTTTGGATCGTCCAGCACTTCGTCAAGCAAAATTAGTAGAATTTGGCCAACCCGCGGTCCCGGCTCAATTTTGCAGATTTTCATGACTTCATCTCCCCTGGCTTTAAGCATGCCGACCGAAATCGGGTCGCGCTGAAGTTTTTCGACCATAAAGCGAAAATGCCTTAATTTATAGGGCTCCGCCTTAGGAACGCCGGATCCGATCCTGTCGCAAATGCGGACGCGAATCAAATCTTCCATATCTTCTATACCAACTTTAGCTATAAGCCGCCTTACGGAAGATTCCGTAACCTCGTCCACGTTGTAGTAAAAAAGATGATAGCGGATTAATTTCGATACTTTCTCAATAAACTCTTTTGGGAAGCGCAG
>MFIO01000034.1:0-37185 GCA_001780775.1 Candidatus Giovannonibacteria bacterium RIFCSPLOWO2_12_FULL_43_11c
AAATACGAGAAGGCATTGGTAAGCGATCTTAAAATTAGAATCGACGAGACGTCAAAATATGTACGGCCGCAAGAAGGAACAATGGATTTCGCGTTTATGTTTATTCCATCAGAAGCAATTTATTATGATTTATTAATTAACAAAGTCGGCGCTGTTATTGAAGATAAAAATTTAATTTCGTACGCTGGACAGAAAAAGGTCATCGTTGTTTCTCCTACATCATTTCTCGCGTATCTGCAGACTGTGCTGCAGGGTCTGCGAAATCAAAAAATATCAGAACAAGCCCAAGATATCATAAAGCACGTTGGATCCTTGGGCAGACATCTTCTAACCTACCAGGATAACTTTCAGAAGGTTGGAAAGAGTTTAAGCGCCACAGTTAGCGCCTATGACAAGTCGTATCAAGAGTTCTCGAAAATTGACAAAGATATCATCAAGATTGCAGGAGAGGGTATAGAATCGGAGCCGGTCATACTTGCTAAGCCTAGAGAAATCGAGTAAAATAATTTCATGTCAAAATTCGCGGTAATAAAAACGGGCGGGAAGCAATATTTGGTCAAAGAGGGGGAGAAGTTACGGATTGAGAAATTGCCCGCCAATGACGGCGGTTTAATTGCGTTTAATGAGGTTCTGGCGATTGGGGATGAAAACGGCATCGAGGCGGGCTCGCCGATTTTGAGCAATTCCAAAGTTGAGGCGGAAAGAGTTGGCGAAGGGCGGTTTAAAAAAGTAATCGTCGCCCGCTATCATTCGAAAACAAGATACCGCAAAAACAAAGGCCACAGACAACACTTCACTGAGATAAGGATAAAAGAAATTAAATAATTATTTCCTGTTCTCGAACGCGTGCCGGAGCGTATCGCGATCGGAGTATTCGAGTTCGGTTCCAGTTGAGAGGCCGCGGCCGAGGTTTGTAATCTTGAGTTCGCGGTTTTTTATTGTCTCGGAAAGCATTTCCTCAATGAAGTGACGAGTCATGTCGCCCTCGGTTGTCGCCGAGAAGGCTAAAACAATTTCTTTGATTGAATTTGATTCGCCAATCCTCAATTTTAATTCCCTAAGATTTAATTTCCCTTTCTTCTCCGGCTTTAAAGGAGATAGAAGTCCGCCCAAAACAAAATAGCCGCCGTCGTATATATTGTTTTTTTCTAGGTTCTCTATATCAGCATCCTTCTCAACAATTAAAAGTTTTGAATCGTCTCGAGATGGGTTTTCGCAGACCACGCAATATTTCGCCTTGCCTGAAAATATCCGATAGCACCTTCCGCAACGCGATATCTCCTCGCTTATTTTTAAAATAGAACTTGCCAAATCTTTTAAATATTTGGGGTTCTCGTCCGCGAGCGCGTAGACAAATCGCCTTGCTTGCCTGGGACCAATTCCTGGGAAGCGCTGAAAAAGTTCGGTCAATTTCGAAATTATCGGATCACTCATTTACTTCATAGTTATCAAAATCGGACTTGGAATCAAGTGATGAAAAACTCGCCTTATCCGGATTAAAGTAGAGATCGATTTTGCCCAAGGGGCCATTTCTGTGTTTTGCAACCATTATTTCCGCTTGGTTAGGCCTAGAAGAATTTTCTTTATATCTATCCTCGCGGTAAATGAACAAAACAACGTCCGCGTCTTGCTCGATTGATCCGGACTCACGAAGGTCTGATAAACGTGGGATTGGCGGATGCCGACTTTCCACGGCACGCGAAAGCTGGGATACGGCGAGAACCGGAACATTCAATTCCTTCGCGAGCGCTTTAAGCGAGCGGGAAACTTCCGTAATCTGCTGGACCATGCTTTCTGAAGACGTTCGTGGCTGCATTAGTTGGAGATAGTCAATGACAAGTAGCCCCAGCTTTCCGTTATCTGCTTGAAGCCTCCTGCCCATAGCGCGCATTTGCAATACATTATTTGAAGCTTCGTCGTCTATATAGAGCGGGGCTTTAGATAGGCGGCCCAGCGCGTCTCGTATCCGCGCGAAATCGTCTCCATCATCCGGAATTCTGCCAGTCCTCAATTTCCAGAGATCTACATGCGCTTCGGCTGATATAAAACGGTCAACCAGCTGTTGGGTAGACATTTCAAGCGAAAAAATCCCAACTGGTATATTTTTATGAACAGCCGCGTAGCGGGCGATATCTAGCGCTAATGATGTCTTTCCGAATGAAGGGCGCGCCGCCAAAATTATCAAATCGGATTTCTGGAATCCCGCCAAAATATTATCCAGATCTTTAAAACCGGTTGGAACCCCGCTTAATTCGTTTTTATTCTTATGCAGGGTGTCGTATCGTTCGAATGCTTCTCGGAGAGGCTGGTCCAATGAAACAAATCTCTGATGCAAGGATCTTTGCGCAAGCGAAAATACTTTTTTCTCCGCTTCGTCGAGAAGTGCGTCTGTATCTTCGTTCTCGTTGTATCCCAATTCGCCAAGTTCGCCAGAAACCTGTATCAAATCGCGTAAAACTTTTTTCTTATGGACAAGTTCGGCATAATGTCGGATATTTGACGATGTTGGAACAGCATTTACGAGACTGGTCAGATAGGAAACTCCTCCTATCTGTTCGAGATTTCCTTTTTCCCGTAGCCGGGACGATACGGAAAGGACATCAATAGGCTCCCGGCGCTCAAAAAGCTCCATCACGGCCGTAAAAATTGCCTGATGATTCGGGCGATAAAAATCCTCCGCCCTAATTACGTCCATCACTTTATAAATCGCGCTGCCGTCAATAAACAAAGACCCAAGAGTCGATATCTCTGCGTCTATATTTTGAGGAGGCATCTTCATTGTTTTTGATTGAAATGGCGACTCAATAGGTTTTGATGCGGATTTTTCGTCCATAGTTTATTTATTAAAGATAAAGCTCGCGCCGAAGCTGGGCAAGTCGAGAGACGAATAACTTGTGCTTAACCTGCCTTCTTAATCCTTGCCCCCATAGGAGTGTCCTCTATTATATATCCTTCCGCGAGGATTTTATTCCTTATAGAGTCTGCCTCCCTCCATTTTTTTTCGCTTCGCAATACCTCTCGCTCTTTGATAAGTTTTTCTAGCTTGGCGCCCGCTTTTATTTTCTTCAATTTTCCGAGCCCCAGACCTAAAATCTTGTCCGCAAACAGTATTTCATCTTTGCCCACGGCCTTCCATACGAGCGCCAGGGCTTTAGGGATGTTTAGATCGTCATTTACAGCAGAGAGAAAATCTTCCCAAAATTTTCTTAAAACTTTCTTGTCAGATTTCGGAGCGGCCAGAGTCTTTTCCGCAAGATTTTTTCTAGCGTTTCTAGCGGCAGAGAGAGACCCCCATGTGAACGATAGGGGAGAACGGTAATGGGCGGTTAGTGTCAAGTATCTAAAGTCGAGAGGTTCGAATCCGCAAGCACCAAGGTCACGAAGGGTAAATGTATTTTTGAGTGATTTTGACATTTTGTGTCCTTCGACTGACATCATCTCCCCCTCGACAAAAAACCTTACGAACTTTTTTCCGTACGCGGCTTCTGATTGTGCAATCTCATTTTCATGATGGGGAAATATCAAATCAACGCCTCCTGTATGAATATCGATCGGCATTCCAAGATATTTCACTGACATTGCCGAACATTCTACATGCCAACCGGGACGCCCTGAACCAAAAGGAGATGGCCACGACGGCTCATCTTCCTTTTTGAATTTCCACAATGCGAAATCCCGCGCGCTGTCTTTTTCATACTCGTCATTATTAACCCTCGCGCCAGTTTTAAGATTTTGTTTTTTTAAGCGGGATAATTTTCCATAGGATTTAAATTTAGATATATCAAAGTAGACGCCGTCGCCGGATTTATAAGCATATTCTTTCTCAAGAAGTATTTTAATAATGTCAACCATTTCTTTGATATGTTCCGTTGCGCGAGTATATTTCGTGGCAGGAATAATATTTAAACTTTTTACGTCGCTCAAAAACTCTTTTTCGTAGTATCGGGTAAAATCTTTGATCGGCTGGCCGGCATCCCTTGATCCTTTTATCGTTTTATCATCAACGTCCGTAATATTCATTATTTCTTTGACCTTATAGCCGCTTAACTCAAGTACTCGCCGTAACAAATCATTGAAAATGGAAGTTCGGAGGTTGCCAATGTGAACGTAGTTGTATACTGTCGGACCGCAAGCGTAAAAACTCACGCTCTTTCCTTTAGACGGTTTAAATATTTCTTTTTTCCGTGAAAGCGCATTGAAAAGTCGCAATGGCATTTTTACATTCTATGCCCAAGAATAAAATTGAGCAATCGCAATGGATATTAGGACAACAACGAATGCAATTAGCTTTTTTCTGTCAATTTTTTCCTTTAAAATGAAAATTGCCACGAAGTAAACAAGAAGGGGCTGGATTGAGAATAGTAACATTGTATAAATTATTCCTGAACGCTGGTATGAAAAGTAAAACAGTATCCAGGCGACTGAAGTTAAAACATTGGTTAAAGCTAATAACCATAGAGCAGAAGTTGAAATAGTTTTAATCTGTTTTTGAAAAAATGGCATTATTGCCGCAGTTACCACGCCCATTCGCAACATTTCCAATGAAATCGGGTTCCAGTCTGCAAGAAGGATTTTAGACACGGCGGCCGCCAGTGGCGCCATGGTTAGTGACCATATTAAAAATGGAAGCGTGTCTTTTTTTATTAGTAAATGGCCCCTTTTCAGATGAGACCAAACGATTGCAATGGATGCAATAATCGCTGGGATTAAAATAACATAATTTCTCTCGTCAGAAAATATTATGCCAGAGAAAATAATTACAGGAAGAGCTGTAAGCAACCCGATGACTTCCATTTCGCTAAGCTTATCGTGCTTAAGGGCTCTGTAGTAAATCACATTACTGGCAATAGTCAGCGCAACAGAGGCAAAAAGCCACCAAAACGTTTTGTATATCAGCTCCCTACTTATTGGAGAATCGAAGGCAAAGAAAATGAGCAGATTTATAAAAAATATGAGCGGGAAGCTTATTCCAATGTATGCCCGAAAATCTATTTTTCTGAAAGATAAAATTACTTTATCTAACGAGAAAGAAGCCGCCTGAAGTACGGCGGATAAAATAGGGAAAATTAAATCCATTTTCTGGACTTAAAAAATAGCAACATTCCAAATACCACGAGAATCATTATGCCAATGATTATCCAAAAGTCGTGCGGCTGGCCAACGATAGGACGCGATACGGTGTTAATCGCGAAAATCGACGCGATCAAAGAGAGGGGAAATGTGAGGAGGGCAAGCATTGTGAATATTTTTACCGTTTCAGTTGAACGGCTGGACTGAAGAGCATTATAAGTGTCGTAGAGAACTTCGAGAGAATCTTTGTCATTTTCCGTCAGTAAAATAATCCGCCTATAACTTTGAGAAAGTTCTCGCATTCCTTTTATGAAATCGGGACCCAAAGTCGCGCGCGCGATGGGAGTAAATTCTTCCATTACCATTCCGTGCGGACGAATTGAACGGGAGAAATCAAGAATATCGCGCCGCAGAAGAGAAATTTCCTCAATTAATTCCTTTCGTTCGATCGAAAAAATCCGATCTTCTATCCGGTCTATCTTTTTTTGGATGTGATCCAGCTCGTTTAGCAAGTGATCATAGATCTTCCCCCAGATATAATAGAGTATCCCGTGCGAGTCCTTTTCGAATATTTCCGCTCGAAGCCTCTTATCAAATTGAATTTTCTCAAAAATCTTTTGGATCGGTTCAATGGGCTCGTAATGGACAGTCAGGAGCAATTTTTCACCGATCACAATATCAAGTTCACGCGAATGATGATGTTCTTTGCTGTGATCATAAATTGGCAATGGAAAAATTAGATATAGATAATTGCCATAGTTCTCGGCTTTAGGATGGAAACTCGGCCTTGAAATTTCGTCTGATATGGGGCGGGGGAGCGAGAATTCCTTAGTTAGTTCAGAAAGTTCATTTGGAGACGGATTATATGCGTCAACCCAAAGTATCCCGTTTTCGTCGATCCTTGATAGCATGATTATCTTATTCTAAGATATGTGGATACCTCTTACTATGGAAATGTCAGGAAGGAAGAAAATATATTTTATTTTATCGGCGCTAATCATAATAGGCGCTTCTTTTGCGCTTGGCGGCGCATTCGGCTATAACCAAAGATCAGAAATCGAGCGTGTTTTCGGGGTTGCCAACAAATCCACGCCTGCAGGCGAGGAAATCGACTTTTCGCCCTTTTGGAATGTATGGAGAGTTGTTGGCGAAAAATACGGCTTGCCGGAAGAAATTAACCAGGAGATGCGGCAAAAGATGGTATGGGGCGCAATCAGCGGGCTTTTGTCTCCGCTTGACGACCCATACACAGTATTTTTCCCTCCGGCAGAAAAGGAACTATTCGAATCCGAAGTCAGAGGAAATTTTGAGGGAGTTGGCATGGAGATCGCAATAAAAGATGGGATCTTAACAGTCGTATCCCCACTGAAAGGAACTCCGGCCTCAAATGCTGGAATCAGAGCTGGGGACAAAATACTCAAAATTGACGGCAAGGAAACGGACAAGATGAACGTTGAAGAGGCCGTCGGCTATATCAGGGGACCGAAAGGGTCCTCCGTTAAGCTCACTGTGTTTTCGCCCGGGGCGGATAAATCACGCGAACTTAGCGTTATCAGGGACACTATTCAAGTTCCAGCCATTGAGACAAGCCGTGCGGGAGATGTTTTCATAATTAAATTAAATATTTTTTCGGAACGCGCCCCATTTGAATTCCAAAAGGCGTTGCGGGAATTCACTCTATCTAAAACCGATAAATTAATCATTGATTTGCGCGGGAATCCAGGAGGATATCTCGATGGCGCAGTGGATATTGCTTCTTGGTTTCTTGAAATTGGGAAACCAGTTCTTCGTGAAAAATACAAGGACGGCAAAGAGGATATTTTACGCTCGCGCGGCTATAACGCTTTTCCGAACACGCGAATCGCAGTTTTAATTAATGAGGGCTCTGCTTCAGCATCGGAAATCTTAGCTGGTGCTTTGCGCGACCACGGGAAAGCAAAACTTGTCGGCAAGAAAACCTTCGGAAAGGGATCCGTACAGGAACCTGTTCTAATTACCGACAGCACATCATCCGTAGTCGGAATGCTCAAAATTACGATTGCGCGGTGGTTAACTCCTAGCGGCGAAGATATAACTAAGCAGGGGATTCGCCCGGATTATGAAGTTGATAATCCGACTTCCGAGGAAGTTGATGCAAAAAAGGATCCGCAGCTTTCGAAAGCGCTTGAAATATTAAGAAACTAGTTCTAATAGATACTCATGAAAGCAATATTAGAAAAAGATATCTCCGGTCTAGGGAAACGCGGAGACATAAAAGAGGTCAAAGAAGGATATTTTCGTAATTTCTTAATGCCAAATAAACTCGCTACCGTAGCAACAAAAGACGGGATCAAAGAGCTCGAAAGAAAAGATAAGTTGAAAAAAACTTCTAGCAAACTAACTCAAGAAAAAATTTCACTCGAGTTGGATAAGCTTGCGGGACAAATTATTGCGTTTGATGGAAAAATAAACGAGAAAGGGAATTTGTATAAGGCAATCAGCGCGAAAGATATTGCCAAAAAGTTAGTAGAAAGCGGTTTCGGCGAAATCAAGGTTGAATGGATCATGATTGAAAAGCCAATCAAAGTGGCAGGGAAGTCAGAGTTAGAGATACGAACCCCGCATGGCAAGAGGGCAACGGTTTTTATTGAAGTTCGGAAACAACGTTGACTACGCTCACTCGCGAGGTCTTACCGTCAAATGAAGTTTTTCGCTTTGTGGAAAATTTAACTAAACCGCTTATCATCGAATAAAGCGTCCAGTCTCTTCCGGCTTTTACATTTTCACCGGGATAAAATTTCGTCCCGCGCTGGCGAACAATAATCGAGCCGACTTTCGCGCGTTCGCCAGCAAATAGTTTTACGCCCAAATACTTGGGTTTCGAATCCCTTAAATTTGAAGTTGATCCAGTTGCTTTTGTATGTGCCATGGCTTATATATACTTTAATAAGACTATGCTAAAAGATTATATTTCAAAAGTCAAGGCGAAAGAAAGCGATATTCTCCTGATAATTACGCTAATTACAATTGCGATAATAGGTTTCGCGCTCGGGAGAATATCAGCAATTAGAGAAAATCATTACAAAATAGATATCTCGTCAGTTGATCTGCCGGATTTACAAAATCTACCGCAATCAGCTTCCGTTTTCGTTGGATCAAAAGTAGGAACAATATATCATTTATCGACTTGCCCCGGAGCAAAATCGATTAAAGAAGAGAATAAAATATATTTTAATACTAAGCAGGAAGTGGAAAAAGCGGGGTATAGACCCGCGCTCAACTGCCCAGGGTTATAAGAAGACCTGCTTGCCTTTGGCGGGTCGCAAAATCTATGATGTGCGACATTCTACATACATGTGAAGTCCCTATCCCCTAATATCCTTGGCGGCTTTAAGTAATGGCTCCCAAATAGGATGGATAAAATTTATCCACGCGTATTGGCTCCATCTCCACGCTATTGAGAAATTTTCTTTAAGTTTTTGGTTTTGGGTTAAGTCCCCTATCGAAATGCCAAGAAGGCTTATTACTACTATCGCGAGAATAATGATTATTAAGGTTTTAATCATTGCGGCGTTCCTATATCCGAAGTTTTTATCCTATCGACATTTATAATTTTATTTTCTTCTGGTCTATATAATATCACCTTATCTGCTTTTATATAAATTAAAACTTTGTCACCACTCTTCGCGTTCATAAAGAAAATCTTTGATTTAAGCTTGGCTGGGTCAGTGACAGTCGCGATGGTTGGCGTCTCAGTTTCCGGCAAATAATAAATTTTCGATACGCTACTTATTATGTCGTCGTTGTTTAAGCCGAGACTTCTTAGATATTTAGAAACAAAAAATCCGATTCCTCCAAAAAGGATGACTACCCCAATAACCGCGATTGCGGTTTTTGAAATCCTATTTCGTTCTTTCACCCGAGTTTCATTTTTACTCTCCGCGGGCCACGATCTCCGGATTCTGACATTGTCCATATCAATAGAATTAACATGAAATCACATTCCTTGGAAGAGAGCTTTTTTTGGTCAATATCTAGACTTATTCACTTTGCAAATATTTAAAAATTATATAGACTATGATCATAGAATTATGGTTGATAATGATTCATCGAAGTTCATAAATATTAAAGCGGCTGCTAGAATGCTCGGTGTATCTCCCTTAACTCTCCGTAATTGGGATAAGCGTAAAAAATTGATTGCATTTCGGCATCCTATTAATAATTATAGAGTCTATAAGCTCGGAGATATTGAGAACTTTTTGAGCACTATAGAAAACACTAATAAGCCAAAAAAAATACATATCGACTTCTTGGAAGATGATATTCCGGAATCTGATGCTGATAATTCTGGCGATGATGATGTATTAAGGATATAGCAATTTTGTAATGTTCAGGAGATTTTTTCCTCTAAATTCGATTGTACAGATGCTTTTCTACCCTTTTTGATTTTGTGAGCGAGTAGATATGACGATGTCGAAAGTAAAATGACTACAATCGCGATCCACGAAATAAAAGTTACGAAATTTCGATCAATAAGCGCTTTTCCAGAAAAAATCAAGATAGTCGCAGTCAAACTCTCAATAAGCGTTGTAATAAATATATACTTTAGGAAGTTATAGCGCGCCAATCCAAAAATATACCCTGTTTCCGCTGGCATCGCGAGCCGAAATAAAAAAGCGATTAGAAATGTCACACGACTTGAAATAAATTCCTGCCAAGCATTCGCTTTTTCCGGAGAAATTATCTTTAGCACAATCGCGCGACCTAGATGCCGCCCAATTGTATAAGTAATTATTGCGCCCGTAATCCAGCCGGAGAAAAGGATCCAATAGGTAACCCAATTCCCCCAGAGGAGCAATGCAATCGGGACAAGAGGCGCGCTCGTAAAGGGGCCGAGCAAGACTGACGCAACCGCGAATAGCCAAAAAATCCCTAGAGAAAAAAAGACACTTCGATTGGATTCATATCGCTGAATCAGCTCGATTATTTTATTAATCAAGCCCTCGCTTGAAACATATCCCCAAATCCAAAACGCAGCTATCAGTGTCAAAAATAGCAAGAGCATCAACCTAGCCCTATTGCCCAGAATTTTGTGCTTGTTCACTATTTAATTATAAACGTTTTCTGGAAGTTTGTAAGGTTTTTATACCCGTCTTCAGTTACGCATACAATATCTTCAATTCGTATGCCGCCGCTATCCGCGTAATAAAGTCCTGGCTCGATTGTAAAAACATGGCCAGGCTCTAATATATCCTCCGAAGTCCGGTTTATATGCGGCGCTTCGTGAACCTCGAGCCCCAACCCATGCCCGGTCCCATGCGTAAAACCGGAATCTCCAACATCAAATCCGTCCTTAATAAATGTGTCGGTAACTGCTTTATGAATTTCCTTGGCAGTAATCCCCGGCTTTATCAATTTAAATGCCGCTTCCTGCGCCTCCAAAACAGAATCGTACATAGCTTTAATTTTCTTACTCGGCTTCCCTTTTACGTATGTCCGCGTCATATCCGCAAAATATCCGGTTTCTTTTGAAACCGGGAATATATCGCAGACGATTGTTTCGCCCGCAAGTAAATTTCCGTGTCCGGGATGATGAGGAATCGCCGCATCTTTGCCGCAGGAAATAATTATACCTTCTGTGTTAAGCATTCCCTTCTCGAATAAAACTTTCTCCACTTCGCTCTTCACAAATTCACTAGTTAGCAGCCAGCCGCAAAAATATATCAATCCGTCTTTAATGCTAGATGCGCCAAGGATCTCTTCGATTTTTAGAAATGCGGAATGCGTTTTTTTAATGCTCGCTTCAATCATCTCGATTTCTGCATCGCGCTTAATTGCCCGTTCAGAATAGTACGGCCTCGCAATCTTGAGCGCGATCCCCTTCCCGCGCAAATAGTCTGCGAGATCAAGAGGAAAATATGCCGGGACTTCGATTTCTTTTGAGTTTGGAGAATATTTTTGGATTAAAGATAGTGCGAAATCATCCCTCCCTCCGCCTTTCGCTAAAACTGCTTCGATATTCGGATTCTTATTTCTCTCTTGAAAAAACCCAAATTCACGATGGTCTAAAAATATATATTTTTCCTTCTCCGTTTCCAAAAAGAAAAAATCGTCGAGAATGTCAATCTTGACGGCGTATTTCATGTCCTTATTCTTAGTGCTTGCGCAGGAAAGTTTAATCATTATCAATCAAATTGTGAACGCAGGGCATATCATTTATTCAAAACTAAATATTTTCCCTCACTGATAATCTCAATTTTATTACCGCTAATCTTAAGCGCAGATTTGTCGTCGAGCGCATATACGGGCTGCGTGAATTCCTTGGCAATCTTCTTGAGAAATTCACGTCGGACTTTTGGGAAATGAGGAGAGTTTAAATGCGGGCGAAAGTGAAAATCAAAAAATCCAAGGCCGTCTTCTCCTCCGTCGCCACAATAATTTCTTTTTTCATAATAAAGCCTCCTAGATTGACTTAGCGCCAAGTTCTTGCTTGCAATCATACTTCCCGCACTGATGCCTGCATATACGCGAGTTCTCAGGAGTTTGGGAAGAAGTTTCCAAAAGCCGGATTTTTTGAGCCAATAACGAAGATAGAATGTGTTTCCACCTCCAAAAAATAGGACATCTGCGGCCTCAAGCCTTCCCCTCCAATTTTCTTTCGGCAACGCCGATATGTCCACTATGTCGATGCTTTTATATCCTTGTTTCAACAAATTATATAAATCTTTGATCAGCCAGATTTTATTTCCTCCGTCATCATTCGCGATATTTGCGGCCGTTGGTATAAAAGCAATTCGAATATCCTTCGCTTTTTTCCCAACGAGCTCCCGTAGCGCTTTTGCGATTGATTTATTTGTAATACCTCCTGATGTAAGCAAAAATTTCATAGCCATCTTCGCACTCGTGCCTTATATTTTAAATATTCTTCACCGTGCGTTGCTTCCAGATATTTTTCCTCGCGGCGGATGACGCCATAGTGCAAAGTATAGAATATTATTGGCAGGAAAAATACCGTCCAGAGCGCGTTAAAAGCAGTAGAAAATGCTAGGTAGATAAGAGTAAAGCTGATATACATTGGGTTCCTCGTGAATGCAAGCGGGCCGTCAGCTACAATTCCGCTCACCGGCTTGAAACGCGGGTCGACTTTGGAGCGAAGCAATGTTCTAACTGCCCAATACAGAAGCGCTCCACCCGCGACTAATAAGGTTGCGAAAATCGCCATCCGCCAGCGCAAGCTTATATTTAAAAATGACGATGGAAATATAATATTAATTCCAACTCCGATCAAAAGTGGGCCAAGGAATATGTAGGGCGGAGGTAGAATTGGAATCGGCCGCTTGATCACCCTAACCACCCCAGCCTTTAAAAGCGCTTGATAGTGCGATGGGTTATTGCGCTTGATATAGACGATAACTTTTCCGGCGCCTGGGGCGGAGGTAATGCCATACTCACGCGCGAAGTCCATAATTTTTTTCTCGGCTGTGGAGGCATCTTTTTCGTCGTTAACCATTAATTCCGCCTCGAAAGTTTCGAACCCAAAATCCATTTCGTCGAAATCCAAATGAAATTCCCCTTTTTGATAACTCTCGCGGGTTGTAATGATTTTCGCGAATGGTTTTAGCAGATCCCAACTCGCACCAATTGTTTTCTTAATTTCCTCCTCATTTTCCAGCTCGCGATATTGGTCGGTTTCTTTTTTTTGAATCGTCTGGCCAAGCGGAACCTTTAGTTCCCATTTTCCATCGCGTCTTCGAAGCCAATAATCTTTTGTCGTCAGCCTAAAATCATCCGCGTCATAATAAATATCAGTAAAGGTTTTCTTCACTATTAATTTCGCGCTTTCTATCAGGCGCTCCTTATCTCCTGCCTTCAAATCAAAATTTTTCTCGACTTCGATCAGATGAAAATTAATAGTCTACAAAGCGACCAATTGAAGCCTTTTCCCTAAGACTAGTGATGAATACATTGGCCTCCGAACTAAGTTTTTGCTGGCGCAACTGATTTTCTATATTTTTCCGAAAATCTGCCTCCTGTCCCTTCGGAGAAGTAATTTTGTTATCCGTAATAAATTTGTCTATGTCAGAACTGGATATTTGGATCTGGTCCGAAAGAATCTTTTGTAATTTTTTTTCTACAGTTATCTGTGTAATTAAGTCTTCTCTCGTCATATTTCTCATTGCGAGTGCTTGATCCAGCGTCTGCCCTTGAGCTCCTACCTGCCCTTCTATATCCTTAATAACGGCATCAATTTCTTCCTTCGTAATAGAAATGCCTCTTTTCTCAATTTCGCCGTTGATAAGTTTCTCTGTAATAAGATTATCAAGAACCATTTTTCCAGATTGCTTTTCAAGCAGACGAATAATTGACATCCTGCTGATAGGCGATCCGTTTACGGTTGCCGCTATAACCAACCCCCTATAACTATAGCCGAGTGCGCCTAGAACCACGATTGCCAAAACAAGAAGCGACTTAAAATTGATAATTTTCTTGCTAAAAATAAACTTTAAATAATCGTTCATAGATATAAGCATACTATTATTTAAGAAGCGAGGCAACTGCTTGTATCAGCTTACTTCTTTAAATTTATCTTGTTCAAAATCTTCTTTACCTTCTCCAGACTGTCCCAGTCGTGAATGGAAATCGGGATGGTATTTTTATTTAGTTTTTTGAGTAAGGCGAGTTTCTTTTTTGCTTCCCCTGGAGAAACCACATCGCTTTTTGATAGAAATAGATATTCCGGTTTTTTCATCATCTCTTCATTATAGGCTTTAAGTTCGTTACGGACTGTTTTATAATCCTTCGCCGGGTTTTGCGACTCCGCGGAAATTAAGTGAAAAAGAATTTGCGTGCGCAAAACGTGCCGTAAAAATTTTATGCCGAGCCCCTTTCCAGAAGACGCTCCTTCGATAAGTCCGGGGATATCCGCGAGAATCAAATTATAATACACTCCCAAGTTTGGCTCCAAGGTCGTAAACGCGTAATTCGCGACTTTGCTTTTTGCCTCCGTAAGCTCGTTCAACAAACTCGATTTTCCGGCGTTGGGCAAGCCGATTAAACCAACGTCGGCAATAAGCTTAAGCTCAAGACTTAAGGCGAATTCTTCACCCAAAAGCCCTTCCTGAAATCTTTTTGGCGATGTATTTTTCGGAGATCGGAAAAGAAAATTTCCTTTGCCACCGTGCCCCCCCTTCGCAACAAGTAACCTCTCGCCGATTTTTAAAATCTCCCGAGTTTTTTGGATAACCGTGCCGATCGGAACCTTTAAAACAAGATCTGGTCCATCCGCGCCGTCGTTAAATTGTCCTTTCCCGTTTTCGCCATCCTTCGCCTTTATATTTTTTTTATATCGAAATTGTCCAAGCGAACTTAAATCGGACACGCCTTCAAAATAGACGCTCCCGCCATTGCCCCCGGATCCGCCCGTTGGCCCCAAGCTCATAAGGTTTTTATTAAAAGCTACGGCTCCTTTCCCGCCATTCCCCGCGCGAACCTTGATTGCTACGTCGTCAATAAGCATAGAGCCTTAATCTTATAAAAAATCTCCCAATAAATAAAGCGGCGAAGGGGCTTGTGGTCACCTTCGCCGCTTTCTTAATCGCCTCAGAACGAGACGCTACTTTTCTCCTTTCTTGAAAGTAAATTCTTTTCCGCTAAATTTGGACATGATTGTGAGTTGGGGAATTTTCTCTTTGGTGATTTCCCCCGCGACGCGCGCATCGATGCTAAATTTCTCCGCGAGTTCCACAAATGCTTCCGCATCTTTCTCTTCGACTACGACAAGGGCTCCTTGCCCTCCGCTCCAAAATTCATAACACTCCCGGTCGCTCAAACCCAGCCAACTCGCGCAATCCTTCATTATCACCGGCGGTCGCCAGAGATTGGGAAGATTTGCAGAGAAACCATATTTGAACAGGAGGTCGTCTCCGAATTTTGACTTAATCGCACCTCCGGAAAGATGCGAAATGAGATGCGTCTTGATCCGAGGCGTAAAATTGCGCGAGAACCAGCCGTTTGCCGTCTCCAAAAGTCTGTCATAAAGAACTGCTGGAGCCGCAGCTGCTTTAATCGCGAGCGTTGCTTCTGGCACTTGGTAGCAACGCTCGCCGTATCGGCTTTTCAAAGCTTTGCGGACGAGACTGAGCCCGTTATTTCGAAATCCATATTCCCGCAGAGCGATCACCGACATGCCGGGTTTAACCGTTTTCCCGCGAATCATTTTCAGCGGATGAAAAACTCCGATGGCAAATCCCGACCATAAATATCTGGCGCACGCGCCCGGATTATCCGAGCCGACAAATTCGCCAAGCTCCGCCGTTTCTCCTCCGAATAAGACCAGTTTTTGACTGTCGCAGGTTTCTTTCAGCCCCATGAGTAATTCATGGAATGCGATATTAACACGCTCGTCTTTCTTTCCAATGGTACGCGCGTCTAGGCTGTTGAGAATCAAAAGCGGCATTCCTCCCCATCGGGTGATGTCTCCGCCAGTCATAGCGACGATGCCACGCCCCGCATACCTGTAGTTTCCCGCTGCATCTTCCAGCACCACCTTCGTTCCGGCCCCATCAGCTCCCCCCGTAAGAATGCACTCTTTCGGCAGATTTTTGAGCTGAAATCCGCGCGGGCCCCGAAAATGTCCATCCGACAAGTCTACGATTTTAAGATATGGCGAGTTGCGATAAGTTGATTGACAAAGCATGCCCGCATAGGAACTTAACGAATCGCCCTCCTTAATGTTAACCCCGGCTGCAGTGTATTTATCTTCCGCCATCGTGATTTCCTCCTTATCGTTGTCTGCGAACTTTTCTATAGTATTTCGAAGAAGTTCATAGCCCGCTTCTCCTGCTCCATTCTAATCTTGGCGTAAAGCCTGGGATTTCGAAGCGCTAGAATCTGCAGAGCGTTTAGAACTGCATTTTGAGGTTCGAGAATTGTTGATGCTGGGACCTCGCTCGGAGTCCTCAATGAAGACCAGACGTCATTTGGGAATTCTCTCCATCCATTTGGCAAGCTTATTACCGGGATCGACGTGTTGCCAGAAAGCGTCGGCCCGAGTCCGTTTGATCTGCCAACAAATGCGATGATGACAGCATCAGGGACTTCTTGGACGATATGTGCCAACTTCTGGACTGCTTTTGCGAGCTCTTTGTGCGCGGAGCAGGTAATTTCAACGTAATCGATTTCCCGCGCAACGCAAGAATATTTATTGAAGGCATCTATTAATGTGGTGAAGTCGTCTCTGTCGGACCCTCTCCAGAAAATAATACGTTGGCGCGGAAGCGAGAAGAGCTCCGTGAGCCGCTGGACATGCTGATACTTCTCGGTAACTTCATTAAGGTCTGCACCGTCCCGATAGGCTTGCTTATCGATATAATAGCCGTCTTCGACTACTCGCCACGAATCATTATCAATAACATCCGCCAAAAGAAGCATCCCCTCTTCTGTAATCCCAAACTCCACTTTGTAGTCAACAAGCTTTCTACCGATGACTTGCCAAGCCTTCTCTAAGATCAGGAAAGTTTCGCGAGCAATTTCCCCCATGCGAGAAAAGTAGTCGGGGCAATCGCTGAATGGATAATCCTCAAGGTGTAAGATATGGGCTCCGGGATCCCAAGACGGGACATCGGGCCGCATGAGGTGAATCCCTCCTATAACAAACTCGATGAGGGGGTCGTCCTTCGGTAGAGAATTCCCCAGCCAAACTTTGCCGTTTGTTTTAAGAAAAAACTCAAGGATAAGTTTCGGAAAAACATGCCCCTTCTGAAGAAACGGATAGCGTTTCAAAAATGACCCATGAGCTTCCCTTCGAATTACAACTTCATAAGGAAGCATCTTGCATTTCCATGCGGCAAACGCTTTATCGCCCACTTGTTCTAGAAATGCTACGGGGATTTCACACTCTTTAAGAAGCTTAAACACATTGCAGGTCGTTGCGGTCGCGATTTTTTCCTTGCCTTGAATGATGTCGTGCTTGACTCCATCCCCCGCAGTAATGTCCGGTTTCGCCTCTAAAACCACAAAGCTACTTTGTGGTGCGTTCCAAACAATCTTCGTTTTCCCTTCGTTATGTATAGGGTAGTTACCGTAATCCACAATCTTTGCCATAAAAAATCCTCCCTGTTTAATTTTCAATTTCCCTTTATGTTTACCATTTTGTGGTTCATTCTGTCAAAGCTGATTTTCGGGCTTTTTTATTTTCTATAAATTCTCGTCCAAAAATTTTTTCAATCCGGCCAAGTCTTTTTTGGCGCTATCGTAAAAATAGGTCCTAATGCCTATGGATTCTGCGCTCTTTATCGCGTCCAAATTATGCTCGAAATAAATGATTTCCCTTGCATCCAAGCCAAAATGCGCGAGCATTTTTTTATAATATTCCGGATCCGTTTTTTCGGGGTTATGCTTAAGCGTCCAAATCTCATAGGGCATCTTGTCCAAGCCCAATTCTTTGAATTGTCTATCGTCCGCCCCGGTTAAGAGTATCTTTCTATTCGAATATTTTTCGAGTAAATCGCGCATTTCTTTAAAAATTTTCCCTTGAGTATCCGTAAATACATAAATTGCGTCAACTAAAATAACTTTTTCCTTTTCAAATTCAATCACGCATTTTTCGTAAAGTTGTTTAATCTGCGCGTATTCTTTTTCGGCCCGCTCAATCTTAGCCAAAACTTCTCCAGCGCTAGTCCCCCCCAGAGACTCCCGGACTTTTTCGCGGGCTTTTTCTTTTGCTTTGCTTTCAATCTGCCCCCGCAAATCGGTTAGCTCTCTCAATTTATCTTCCATCAGCCTTTTTATATTGAAACAGTGCTTGCTGTCTTTTTTCTCGGTGTTTTGGCTCTTTGTTTTAAGTTTATATGCACCGTATCCGCCTAAAACCAAAACAGCCGCCGCCAGAACGACTATCCCAAGAATATTCGAGTTTGAACCTGGAGCAGATTCTTTTGGTGTAGGTTCGCTAGTAGCCAGAGCAGGAGCTGAAGTTGTGGCAGTAGTTGGCCTCGGCGTTACGGATCCGGCTGGTGGTGCGGAGTTGATTGGCCGAGGGGTTACAGCGCTTGAAGTTGCCGCGCGCGGTTGGGATGCTGAAGGTGCCAAACCCGCGCTCCCATCCTGCGCAAGCACAGGGAGTGCAAATGCCAGCGCTATAAATATAAAAAAGAGTTTTTGTTTAATCATGCTTTAAAATTTTTCTCGCCGTCTCGAGCCCGCTTGCCAATGCGCCTTCGACTGTTGCTGTGTCCTTCCCGGCATATAGCGCTTCCCCCGCGAAAAAAATTTTATTTCCTGCCGGCTTGCGCAGTTCTTCGTACCCTTCTTCGCTCTCGGTCGTGCTATAACTATAGGCTCCCTTTGCGTAAGGATCCGCCGGCCAATTGACGATTTTCGACGCTACTATTTCCTTTCGTACGAATTCCCTGTCAACTTTAAAAACATTTGAAAGAGAGTCAAGCGCTAATTCCAGAATATCTTTATCTGAAGAGTTTTTATATTTCTCCGCGCGCGGGCCGGGTATCCAGCCGGTAAGAACGGGTACTAAATCCGGATACTGCGTCCACCATGTGCGGACTTCCTCTCCAGAAAAAATAAAATCCATCTCGCTGAAATCTTTCCCCAGCGCGTTCACCCACCATCTGTTTTTAAATCTAATGAGAAGTTTAATGACATTTCCAAACCCTATTTTCGAAGCGGCTTCCATCTTTTCGGGTATAGCCGGAATAAAATTTATGCCGCTGATCACGGGGACCGGAACAGTTACGACAACTTTTTCTGCCTCAAATATATCGCCATCGGCAGTGCGGACGACGATTATATCGTCTTTCGCTTCTACCTCCTTAACTATGGCATTGAGCTGGATTTCCACTCCATTTTTTCGGCATTCTCGTTCAAGAAATTTAAGCATAGCGCCATACCCTTCTTTAATCCGGTACTGAAGCCATTCTCCCCCGCCAAGCCATTCCTCGCGGAGAGTAAAAGTGCTTATTCGGTTAACATCCCCAGCGTCATACCCTTCGACCATTCGAATTATTGAATTGCGAAGGCGCGCATATTTTTCCTCGGAGAAATATTTTTCGAGAAATTCCGCAATAGGCAAATCGCTTTTCAATTCCCGCAATTTTTTATGAAGCTCATCCTGGTTGGGTATGGGTTCGCTATTGACAGTGACTTCGCCATCGCGCGAGTTCCACATATCGCCTTGGGTTAAAATGAGCGTCATCCCCGCTTCTTTCGCGAGAGCTTTGGTGATATGCGCTTCTCCATGCGCAAACTCAGCCCCGCCCTGGGCCGGGTATCCGAATTCTTTTTCATCCAAAGGAAAAATCCTCCCACCGATCCGATCACGCGCTTCTAAAATAATTACTTTTTTTCCGGCTTTCCCTAATTCCCTCGCGGCCATCAATCCCGCCGCCCCCGCCCCGATGATTATAATATTGCTTTTCATTTCTTAAATAATCCTCTGAATTATTTTTTACTATCTCCTTGATTACTAGAATAGTTGATATACTATTTCTTCACCTTAGGTTTCTTTGGTTTCCTTTTCTCTCTTCTCTGATGCGTATTTCCTTTTGCCATAAATATATTCCCTTAATTAGATTAATAATGTTTAAACTATACCATTATTTCTCCAAATCCAAAACCTCGTCAATGCGAATTTGCGCGACGAATTCTGGGACGTGAGACACGAGAATCATCGCGCCTTGATAAGCATCGAGCGCACGCGCGATAACTGGCACATGGCGAAAGTTAATGTGATTTGTCGGTTCATCTAATATAAGTAGTCCTGGTTTCTGAAGAACAAGACGAGCAAACGCCACGAGTCCCTTTTGCCCCTCCGAAAGATCTCCAATTCTCGTTTTCATCATTTCGCCCTGTATTAAAAAACCTGCGGCAACACCCCGGAGATTCTCTTCAACTTGTTTTTCCATAACCGCCATCAGCGAATCGTGAACCGTATCTTCAAAATTAAGCGTTGAAAAATCTTGGCGATAATATCCGCCCCGAACTCCAGGGGCAATCGTAATTCCTTTCGCGGTTCCCAGCGCTATAGATTCGAGAAGTGTGCTTTTGCCGATACCGTTTGGGCCCTTCAAAAGGAGATGCCGGTTCTTGCCCACGGAAATATCCGCTTTGCGGCTCACCATCTTGTGATTTTTCATTGTTGTATATGCCGAGATGTGGAGCACTTCGCCGATAAGATCCGGCTGATGAAAGATTGCAAACCTTCGTATTGTTTTATCTTCCTTGCGCACGTCTACTTGACTCTCTTCCATCACTTCAATTTTATCCCGCATTTTCTTGGCGACGTTCCGCATCTTGCCGCCTTTATGCGCGAAAAAATTGGCTTTGTCCTTATTTTCTTGAATTTCTTTCGCAAGCTGCGCGTTCTTCTTATTTTCTTTTTCGATGCGGGCGGCGATTTCAACTACGACATCTTTATAGTTGCCGACATATTGCTCAATTTTTTGCGTATGCAAATCGAGATAGAGTACGCCCTCGGTAAACGCGTTTAAAAAATTTGCATCATGAGAAATAACAATTACCGTTTTGTTATAGTTGGCGAGAAATTGAGTTAGATGCTCGATCCCCGCCTTATCCAAGTTATTTGTCGGTTCATCAAGCAGAAGTAAATCGGGATTCTGAATTAACGCGGAGGCTAAAAGAAGGCGCGCTTGCTGGCCGCCTGAAAATGATTTCATAATTCGCTCGTGCACTTTTTCGTGCCCCCTTAAATTCACGACTTCGAGTACTTCATCGATTCTGGGATCAATGTTGTAAACTTTCTCTGAAAAACACCTCTCAAAAAATTCACGTACGGTAAGCGAGAGTTCTTCGCGCGCGATAACCTGCCGGGAAAGCGCCGTCGAGAAGCCATCCCCAACATTAACCTTCCCGGATTCGGGAGCAAGTTTTTTTATGATGAGCTGAAAAATAGTGCTTTTGCCCGTGCCATTCTGGCCCATCAGGGCGAATTTAGCACCGCGTCGCAACGAAAAATTAACCTCGTCTAAGATGGGTTTATTGTGCCCGTATTCGAATGACACATTCTCAAATGAGAGAATTGTTTCCGTTTTAGACATAGAAGCGTTACTATAGCATTTTTTCGGAAAAATTGCTCTCTTTCTCGATTCTATCCTTAGTCATCGATATGCTTTAGCAAATTTGTCCATTTGATCTAAAAAGTATTTCCGCGCATCCAAATCTTTGATGCATCCGCCGACGTAGGATTTATACCAAACTTTATCATTGAGCTGGCGCTTGATTTTTTCCGGGTCGCTAAAAAGTTCGCCGATGTCCGTTAGTACTAGATTGCCATTTTTCGCAATGCCGTAATTTTTCGTGATATTGAAGCTTTTGTCAATAAATCCGATTTTCAGAAATCGCGAATTTAATTCAATAAATAAATCGATATATTTCTTTATTTCCTCTGTCAGTGCTGTCTCAAAAATCTCGTGTAGCGGGCGTACTTTATCCTGCTCGAAATCGAGATCGCTTAAAAATTTGGGGTTCCCGATCCATTCGGGAGGAACCTGATGTTTTTTTAGAATCTTAAATGATTCGATCGCGATCTGCCTTCCGGCGCGGATGAAATCCGGAAATTCGGTCGGCCAGTGGTTGGTAAACGGGTAGCAGTCTTTAAACATTACCCAAAATGATCCCGCCCACGAGTGATACTTTTTCAAAACCTGCCCGTTCCCGAGATCATATACGCTATACTGCCACCCCTCCCCGATTTTTTTCATTGCATTAAAGAAAGCACTAACCTCGGTTCGCGCTCGATATTACAAATCATTCGGCGTAAGTCCTGTGTATTTTGCTATGCGCGCAAGCATGCGCGGACCAATTTCCTCACGATCGTGAAATGCAAATGTAATGTCTGACCATCCGCCTCGAGCAAGAATTCTATGCGATCCTCTCTGTCTTTTTATGCGCCAGCCAATGCGAAGAAGGGTCTTGAGTACTTCAGAAGCTTTAGCGGCGCCCCACTCCATATCCAAAAAGTCGAGAGATCGGAGCAACGAGATTTCCGTGTTCAACTTGGTCCGCAAGCGTTCGCAACGCTACCGCGTAGACGCGGCGGAGCGCTTCACGCTTTGTCGAACCGTAGGCCATAACTCCGGGAAGCTTTGGAATTTCAGCAATCCAGCGATTATCTTCCTCGCGATCGAATTCAACCGCAAGCGATGACAAAGAAATCTTACGCTGTTTATCGCTTTTTATCATGAGGGTAGGGTAGCACAAAACATCCCCGCCCACAAAGTCTCCTGAAATGGTTTAATGTCAAGAATCTTCATTTGTATGATGCCCTCTGACTTTGTCAACCGGGAAACGCAATCGGTGTTTCTCGATTATTTTGTCAAGCGCATCGGACAAATCAACATCGCAGTAATTCGCGAGCGAGGCGAGCTCCCAAAGTATATCGCCAAAGAAATCTTCCACTTCGTCATGATTTTTTGCAATCTTCTCTTTAACTTTTTTCTCGTCGTGCTCCCATTTGATGATATTCCGAAACTCCCCTATCTCCTCAACCATACCCAAAAGCAGCTCCTTCGGAGTGTGATATTTCCGCCAGTCGCGCTCCTTTAAAAATTCTTCAACCGCTTTTTGTTGCTTCATTAATTTATTGATATCCCCCATCCACGACAAGAACGGATCCTGTTATAAAACTCGCGTCGTCCGAGCATAAAAATAAGACGGCTTTGGCAATTTCCTCCGGCCTGCTCCATCTTCCCAAGGCAATTTTCTCTGTTTCGCTTTTGATGAGTTCCTTAGGCAAATCTTTGTTTATTTCCGTATTAACCCAGCCGGGAGCTACACAATTGACTCTTATATCGGGGGCGAGCGATTGAGAAAAGTTTTTTGTTAGGCTGATAACTCCGGCCTTTGAAGCATCATAATCCGCGTCGTCTGTGCTAAGAGTATCGATGCCATTTGTTGAGGAAATATTTACTATAGACGCGCCGGGCCTGCCTTTCATGCGGGGAACCGCATACTTGATGCATAAAAAAGTCCCAATTAAATTTACGCGGAGCGTGCGCTCCCACTGCTCAACTGTTTTTTCCAAAATAGGAATATCAAAAACAATACCGGCGTTGTTAACGAGAATATCGATTGCCCCGAAATGTTGAACGGCCTCCTCAATCATTTTTTTGACATCGCTTTCGCTCGAGACATCCGCCTGGATTGCAATAGCATCTCGGCCCAAGGATTTTATTTTTGTTACTACGGCATCCGCCGCCTCTTTATCTTTTACATAATTTACAATTACATTGGCTCCTTCTTCCGCAAAAGCAACAGCCGTTGCTCTGCCAATCCCCCTACTCGAACCTGTAATTAATACTATTTTATCTTTGAATTTCATAGTCAAATTCTACCAGAAAAAGGGCAGGATTTCCAGCTTCAATAAATGTTCGACACCGAGTGTCGAACATGATATCTTATTCAAAAAGCGTTGTTATCTGCTCTTTCAACGCAGCGATTTTATTTTCCAAATCAAGTAATTTAATAGACCTATCGACTTCTCTTGCGGATGCGGTGCTAAATTCTTTTTCCGCAACTTCAAAACCTTTTTCTTTCATCGCTTCATTGAATTGTTCTTCAACGGCACGCCCCCGCTCCATAATTTTTATTTGGAGATGTTTTATTTGCGCTTCGAATTCTTCTATGTCGTAAATTAAGCCCGTAGCTTGGATCTTTAATGCCTCTTGCCCCTTGGGGTCTCTCTGCCGGAATGCCAGTTTTTTATATCGTTCTTCAAAATCCGCGTACTTCCTCTCCATTTCAATTATCTCTTTACTTTCTTCAAAACTAACTGGCGTTTTATCACCAGTTTTCTTTGGTTCGCCATCCTTGTGCCCTTTATTAAAATCGCTGATTTTTATTATTTCTCCCATGCAATAATTTTAGCACTGTACTCAGCACTAGGTGCTGAGCGATGATTTTTCACCAAATTAGAAATTTGAGAAAAATCTATCGGCTGCCGGGGAAGGAGTCGGACCTTCATAAACAGCTCCAAAGGCTGCTGTCCTACCATTAGACGACCCGGCAATAGAAAAAGAATAGCAAAAATTCGTTTATTATGCTATGGTAATTGGAAAGTTAGAAGGAGGGTTTGAAAATGAAGAGAAGAGATAAGGGCTTCGAGACAACGTACAAGTTGTTAGGTATTTTTGTGGTAGCGGTTGGACTATTTGGAACAGCGATCACTTATGGCCTCGGAAACAATTTATTGGCTATCAGCTTCACGGGAGTCGTTATCATAGGTTGCCTTTTTCTGGTCGTGGCGTTGCCAAATAGATATCCAATGCTAAGTGATCGGCTTTCGTCAGATCTGCATCATTTAATTCCTTTACTCATGGTTTTTTTAGCAAGTATCCCCTTTTTTAGCAAGTATTATAATGCTTCGGAAGTTGCTTCGGTTGGGATGGGATATTTTCTTCTTTGGATCATTGGAGAGGTTATGATGCAACTGGCGCAAAATGTGGGAAATTACCTGGAAAGGATTCACCTAAAACGAAGGCGATACTGGGAAGTGCCAATTCCAGGACTGGGCAACCCCAACAACACTAAAGACGACGGAAATTAAAAGGAGGGGCGGACAATGGCGCAAAGACCCGAGGTAATCATTATGAATAAAATTGTGGGCATGGCAGCAGGAAACTTGAAAGCCGGCGAAGAGTTCAGAGCAGCCGTTTATGGTGCGGTAGATCGATTTAGAGACGAAATATACCATGAAGCCTGCAAGCGATTACGCATGCATTCCGCCGCGAAAAGGAGGAAACAAGCCAAACAGGGCCGGTTTCATTTCGATCCAATTCAAAGAATTTAAGTTCCTCCATCCGCGCCGGAACAAGAAAGTCCCCGTTGTCATTATGCAACGCGGGACTTTTCAATTTACTGCCCAACGATCTTCAAAATCGCGAGTTCGAGCGGGAGTTGCTGGAGATAGGCGATTTTCAAAAGGGGGTATGCATCGTTTAGATTATTCAAAACTGTCTCGAATTTCTTGATGTCATTTTCTTTCGTGAAGTTTTTCATCGCGGCTAATTCGGAATCGGAGATGAAACTAGCAAGCTCTTTTTCATAATTCGGGTCAACTTTGAGATATAGCATAAATCGGAAATTTCGAATCAAAAGCTTTAAAAAAGATTTTTGGTCCACGCCTTCCTCAGAGCTTTTATGAACTATTCCCAAAGCGGATTTGATATCACCCGCCAAAATCGCCTTCGTCATCCCCAAAAGCAAATCACGCGCCGGAACTCCAAAGAGTTTTCTAATTTGCTCGGGCTCGAGCTCGCCTGCGCTTGCGGCAAGCGCTTGGTCGAGCATGCTCTCCGCGTCCCTGAGCGATCCTGAAGACAAGACAGAAATTATATTCAGAATTTCCTCATCAACTTTGATTTTTTCTTTCTTAACTATCATATCGAGCGCTTTTTGGATGTCTTCCTCCCCTATTTTGCGAAATTCGAAGTGCTGAGTCCGGGAAATTATGGTATCTAAAACTTTTTCAAGTTCGGTCGTCGCGAGAATAAAAATTACATGCGCTGGCGGCTCTTCGAGCGTTTTTAGCAGAGCGTTAAATGCCTCCTTGGTCAGCATATGGACCTCGTCAATGATATAAACTTTATACTTCGCTTTAAATGGCAGAGAACGAATCCCATCCCGTAAGGCGCGAATCTCATCTATCCCGCGGGAAGACGCCGCGTCTATCTCAACTAAATCAAGCCCGACACCGGATAAAAATTCCACGCAAATTTCGCATTTGTTGCAAGGCAAACCGAAGTTCGACTTCGGAAAAGCTTCCGAAGTTGAACTTCGGTTTAAGCAATTCGTCGCGCGCGCGAAAATCCTCGCGACAGTTGTCTTTCCAGTGCCCGCGGGCCCGGAAAAAAGATAAGCGTGGGAAATCCTATTTTTTAATATAGAGGCACGGAGAACTTCGACAACCGATTTTTGCCCAACGATCTCGCCGAAATCCTGCGGCCGGTATTTTCGATAAAGCACCTCGCTCATTTTTTCCGTGCGAAAACTATAAATCTATACCCAATGAAATTCCAAATAAGCGCCACGGCGCTCGCGACAACTTTCGCGATATTCAGCCATTCCTTGGGATCAAATGCGCCAGGGCTTGAAATATAAGTTGTGAAAACGACAATTACGCCGCTATTGATGAGAAGGCCTAGAATAGTAACGGTCAAGAATTTCGGAAAGTCATGAAAAAGCGGTTGCCCGGCAGATGCAGAAGGAAAGACCCATAATTTATTCCACAAATAACCGTTAAAAACCGCGACTACGAATCCAGGGATATTAATGAGCCCGACCGTTGCCCCCGCCGTAATTTCCGTAATTGAGCTTACAAAATTCAATACCGCGAAATCTATCGCGGCGCTCAAAAATCCGACAACCGCGAATTTTCCGAATTGTTTAAAAAAGGAGAAAAAGCGCGAGAGAAAATATCCGAGCCACACGCCCCCACCCCATAAAATCGGGATTCCAGCAAGAACAATTAAATTCTTATTTGAAAAATTAACCGATAAATAAAAAAGTATTATTAAAACAAAAACACCAGTTAAAAATCCGATAAGTACGCCAATCAAGATATCCTTCTTCATAACCCATATAATAACATATAATTAAATTATGTCAGGAAAAACTTTGTTGGCTCTTTTGGGAATTCTTATTCTTGCGACTTTTTTGCGTTTTTGGGATCTCGGGTCAACTCCTCCCGGCCTTTATCCGGATGAGGCTATGAATGGAAATAATGCGACTGAAGCCATAGATAATAGTAATTTCGAAGTATTCTATAGAGACAATAACGGGCGCGAGGGGCTTTTCATAAACATTCAGGCGCTCTCGATATCAATTTTCGGAAATAAACCATGGGCACTTCGGGGAGTATCCGGAATCTTTGGTGTTCTTACCGTTCTCGGCATCTTTCTTCTCGCGCGGGAAATGTTCCGCTCGCACAAAAATCGCGATCGACTTGCTCTCCTCTCCGCCTTTTTTCTCGCAACGAGTTTCTGGCATATTAATTTCTCGCGGATCGGTTTTCGCGCCATCACAGCTCCATTTTTCCTAGTCTGGGGCTTATATTTTTTCTTTAAATTTTATAATGACACCGGAACCGCGCAGGCCCAAATAATATCTGCTGCCATCGGAGGACTTCTTTTTGGGCTTGGCTTCCATAGTTATATCGCCTACCGCGCGGCGCCGGCACTCCTCGTTCCACTCACAATCTTCGGCTGGAATAAATCACGCAGAGATACTTGTTTCCCCTGCCTTGTTTTAATTTTTATACTTTTTATCGCCATAGCATTCATACCTCTCGGGCTATATTTCCTCGATCATCCGGCGGATTTTTTCGGGCGCACGAGCCAAATCTCTATTTTCTCCGAGCCCTCGCCGGTTAAAGCTTTTATCGTAAACGCGGCGAAAACAATCGGTATGTTTTGGGTATACGGAGACCCCAACTGGCGGCACAATTTTTCAGGCGCGCCGGAACTTTCTGTAATTGTCGGGATATTTTTCCTTATCGCAATAATTATTTCGATAAAAAATATTTTCAGAAAAACTTCCGAGCCTCTTGAAAGGTTCAATTCCGTATTCCTTCTTTTTTGGATAGTGCTTATGTTGCTTCCGGTAATGATATCTTCCGAGGGCCTTCCGCACGCTCTCCGGAGCATCATCGCGATCCCTCCGGTTATGATTTTATCCGCGTTTGGACTCGAAAAAACCCTAGAATATTCAAAGAAATGGCTTAAGCAAAACAAAGAACAGTATCCAGCATATTCGGGCCAGCTATCAAGAATCGGACGAGAATTTTCCTTGCTCCTAACTGTAATGATTATCGCAATCGCGGCCAACGCATACGACATCTATTTCAACCGGTGGGCGCCACATCCCGAGGTCTATGCCGCCTTTAATACGCGCGATTGGAATATAGTAGAATATTTAAATACCCTCCCCGATGAAGTTGGAAAATATGTCATAATCAGGGATGAAAGATTGAACAGCCGGACAGTGACAATATCAAGCCAATCGGTATTGTTCGGGACGAATACTTTCCTTGCGGAAGTCCGCCTGCGCAAAAATTTTCATTATATTTCCGAGGAGAATTTGAATGCTGAATTTAAAAAGAAGCTTCCTGAAAACGCAGTGATTGTTTTCTTAAATAAAGACGATATAAGTTTTGCCGCTTCTCTTGTTAAAAAATATTCAAGAATCAGGCTTATGGTCCATGGAGATTTTATCGCGCTAATTATTTTTCCTCTTTAATTTCCAGATGAAAAATACTGCTATAATAAAAATGACTGCGATAAATTCCGGCGGAAACGCAATTCGCAGCATCGTAAAAATAATCCCGATGGATTGTTCAATAAAGTCACCCATGCAATAAAGTATATTCTATCCAATGAAAAAACACACAAACATTCTCGCCTTCATAATGCTTGGGATAATGTTTTTGATTTTGATTATGTCCTCCCTGAACGACTCGGCCACTTTCGACGAAATAGCGCACATTGGCGCCGGATACACGTATTTAAGATATAAAGATTCGCGCTTAAATCCTGAGCATCCCCCTCTTATGAAAGATTTGGCAGCCCTACCTTTAGTGTTCTTAAATCTCAATTTTGACATCACCCAGCCGTTTTGGAACTCGGAAAATGTAAACGACCGGCAATGGACAGCGGGCAACCTGCTTTTATACGGTTCCGGCAACGACCCGGATAAAATCGTATTTTGGGCGCGCTTGCCAATAATACTTCTTGCAATTCTTTTCGGCTGGCTCCTATACCGTTGGGCGAGATCGCTTTACGGAGAGAAGGTCGGGTTGATAGTCCTTTTTCTATACGCATTCTCTCCGACCTTTCTTGCCCATTCGAGATATGTGACAACAGATGTCGCGGCGGCCTTCGGATTTTTCATCGGCCTTGCAAGTTTTTTGCGATTTCTCGAGCGTACAGACGCCAAGCGCACCGCTGTCGCTGGTATTTGCTTAGGAGTAGCGCTTCTTTTAAAATTCTCGCTCTTTCTCCTGCTTCCGATATACGCTGGCCTCGCTCTTCTTTGGATATTTTTTGAAGCGAGAGAAAATTCTTACAATTTTAAATTCGCCTGGCCGCTTATTGGAAAAATAGTTCTGATTGGGATCATAGCTCTCCTGATAATTTGGGCGGTTTATATTTACCACGTTTGGAATTATCCACAAGCAGAACAGCTTCGCGACGAAACTTGGGTAATGAGCACTTTCGGAAAGCGCTATTTAGTCAATATCGACACGCGACTCATTGAAAATAAATACCTTCGCCCAATCGGACAATATTTTTTAGGACTTTTAATGGTTATCCAGCGCGCGGATGGAGGCAACACGACTTATTTCATGGGAGAAGTTTCTGCTTCCGGTTGGCGGGAATATTTCCCAGTAGCTTACGTGCTTAAAGAAACTATTGCTTTTCACATCCTCTCAATCTTCGCCCTTTTTCTGGCCCTCCGCCGGGTAATTCGGGCGAAAGGAAAAAATCTTTCTTCTTTTTTTGACTGGATGCGAGACAATTTTGTCCTTACCTCGTGCATAGCATTCATCTTGGTTTATTGGATATATTCGCTTACTAGCATTCTTAACATTGGAATTCGGCACGTCCTACCGACTTTCCCATTTATTTATCTTCTGGTAGCGCGGGAGCTTACAGCCTGGATTTATCGGCCGGATTCGGATTCCCCTCAAGATCTGAAAGATTGGCTACGCGTTATATACAAAAAAATATTTGAACCAATACCAAAAATAATATTTCTTGCGCTTATGTTCCTCTGGATTTTCGGCTCTGTGATTTTGGTATACCCTTATTATCTTTCGTATTACAACGAATTCATTGGAATTGATAATGGATATAAATATATAGGCGATTCCAATTATGATTGGGGGCAGGATTTAAAGCGGCTCCGCGATTTAGTTCAAAATAATCCTGATTTCGCGGGAAAAAAAATATATTTGAATTATTTCGGCGGAGGTTCGCCCCAATATTATCTCGGCAGGCAATATGAAGACTGGTGGTCGGCTAAAGGCGCACCACCATCCGGTTCATATTTTGCAGTTTCCTCAACGCTTCTTGCCGGCGCGCAAGGGAAACCAATTAAAGGAATCGCCATAAAGCCCGAAGACTCGTATAGCTGGCTTTCCGGCGAAGTTCCTGTAGCCCGCGCCGGAAAATCGATATTGATATATAAGATACATTAGATTATTTAAATTTATAGAAAACTTTGTCCGGGAAGCGGAGATCAATATATTCGAGCGTATCGGCTTTGGCTTTTATCTTACCGGACTTAAGCGCTAGCGTGAGATTTTCTAAAGCTCTTTCGACATCGGTTTCCGCATCGATTATGAAATAGATTCCGCTTTTAGGATATAGATAGTAGGTCTCCCCGCTTTTCTTGATATATATGCTCTCTATATCGCCTTGAATGATTTTTGGGGCGTCTTCGGTCATTTGGAGTATCCTGTTGAATTTCTCCGGCGGTAAAATATTTTTTCCCAGGAAATCTTCTTCTCTCGCGTCCATTATTTTCAATATGGAGCTCCCGAAAAAAATCACCGACCGCTCAAATGCCAAACCTTCTTTATCCAAAAGCAGGCAATTATTTCCGTTTTCCCTGCACCAAACCGCCCAAGTTTTTCTCTCCGTAATAGATATATCGATAGTTGATGGGAACTTCTTGGCAACGGCGAAATCGCGAAACCCATATTTTCCCGACAAAAATTCTTCGATGTTTTTTTTAGGCAAAAATAGTATATGGTTCTTGGGAACAATAAGCCATTTTCTTCCGCCAAGAATTTCGAATAATTCCGTATGCAATTCTTTTGCGTTATTTTTATCGAGCCCGGAGATGATTATATTTGAGACGCGCAGAGCGGGAATATAAAACAGAAAAGTCGCAATGGCAGAAACTATCCCTAAAACACAAATCCCAAAAAGGATTTTTGTAAAAATGTCTTTTTTCCTCCTCCTATGAGACGTTTTTAGAAGATCTTGGCGTAATGACATCTTTCCCGATATATTTTCTCAAGACTTCCGGTATCTCAACTGATCCGTTTTCTTTTTGATGGTTTTCCAAAATTGATTGCAAAATCCTCGGAGTCGCGATCGCGGTGTTATTCAATGAGTGCGCAAAACGGATTTTCCCGTCGTGCGACTTATAGCGTATTTTGAGGCGCCTTGTTTGAAAATCGTGGACAATCGAGGAAGAATGCGATTCGCGATATCGCTTCTCTGAAGGTATCCAGGCCTCGATATCGTACATTTTGACAAATCCGAAAGGCAGATCTCCAACGCAATTTATCACGACGCGGCATGGGAGTCCTAATGCCACGAGCATCTCTTCGGAATACCTAGTAACCTCCTCGTGCCACTTGACCGATTCCTGATGCTCTGCTTTGCATAAAATAATCAGCTCCACTTTCATGAATTCGTGAACGCGATAAATTCCTTTTTCATCCTTGCCGTATGATCCGGCTTCGCGGCGGTAGCACGGAGAAAACGCGACATATTTTTTTGGCAATTCCTCTTCCTGCAAAATTTCATTTTCATGGTATCCCATCATCGGGATTTCCGCGGAGGGCACTAAAAATAAATTATCATCCGTCGCGTATAAATCTTCTCTAAACAAAGGCAATTTGCCAGTCTCGACAAAAATATTTTCTTTAACAAGTGAGGGCGCGATAAACGGCGTAAATCCTTTTTTGATTAAGTAGTCGAACGCGAATTGCCACAACGCCATGGAAAGGAGCGCTCCTTCGTTTTTGAGAAAATATCCCCTAAATCCGGATATCTTCGTCCCCCGCTCGAGATCGACCAAATCCAATTCCCGCAATAAAGTATGGTGGTCGCGGATTTTGAAGTTAAAATTTTTCGTCTCGCCGACTCTTCTAATCTCAACGTTGTCTTCGTCGGATTTCCCTTCCGGAACCACTGGATCCGGAATATTTGGGACAAGCAACATTAAACGCCGGAATTCCACATCAATCTTAGTAAATTCGGCTTCTTTTTTCTGCAAGCTATCTTTTAATTGTTTTAAATCTTCAAGCTTTTCTTTTGAAAAATTTTCAGATGCCTTATTCTGCTCCTCGCGAAGAGATTCCACCTCTTTAATCAAGCCACGCCTAACCTCGTCAATTTTCAAAAGTCTTTCTAGGTCGAAATTGTAATGCCTTTTCGAAATTGCCTGTTTAAGCAGGTCTGGGTTTTCTCGAATAAACTTTATATCCAGCATGACTTTAAGAATAAATCAAAAAAGCCTTTTTGAAAAGGCCTTTTTGATTCGATTGAAACTAATTATCTTATATTCTTTTGGGAGAACGCCATTCCAGTTGAACGCGTCCAGTAGCCGATGGACTCTCGGACAAGCTTTCTACCGAAATATAGTGCCAAGAGCGTCGCGGAAGCGGAGATCGCAAATAGATCCCATTCCGTTTTTTCGACCGCGACAAAGAGATAATTAATGAGTCCCGAGAAATCATATGATAAGATTCTGGCTGAGAGATTCCCGATTATAACCGCGACATTCTGCGCGGCTATCGCGTAATAAAGCACGAGTCCGGAAACCGCAACCACGAATGACGCGGGAATAAAAACTTTCCTTAAAAACCATATGAAGTGCACACGCCTTAAAACACGACTCTTAAAGGCGCCTAATTCCAGATCGCTCCAATTTATTTTATTTGTATTTTCCATATTTTGCATACAATTTTATTTATATTTGCGTCGCCTCACCGGAAACGCTTCTGAAGACTTCCCGAGCCCTGAATAATCTCATTTTGAGCGCGGGGATTGTTATGTCTTTGCGTTTAGATATCTCTTCGTATGAAAGCCCTTTTAAATAATGCATCTCGAGAAGTTCCCTGAAATCATCCGGCATCTTCTCCAAAATTCCCTTAACCAATATCTCCGCCTCCAAATTTTCCTCGAATTCTTTCGAGCCCAAGGTCTCGTATAAAAACGTATCGAGATAAGTCATTTCCCCCATCCTCTTTTTCAGGCTCCGATATTTGGTAAGCGCGGTGTTAAAGACGATTTTATACCCCCAGCTCTTGAATTTTGAATTCGGCCCCTCTTGGAGTTGGTCGGCATGCCGGTAGATTTTCAAAAAAGCATCTTGGACCACATCTTCCGCTTCTTCTTTGGAATTCAATATTCTCCCGGCGAAGCGTAGAAAAGCGGCCTGGTAGCGCTCAACCAAAACTCCGAAAAGATCAGGGTACTCGACAGAAGCTGCGAGCAATACCTCATCACTTGTCTCCTTTAAAGCTTCTGGTCTCTCATCCATAAGGCTTTTATAACGTTTCTTCGCCATTGCCTATACTATAGGCGACCGTTACATATATGACAACTCCTAAAAGCGCGATTTTGTTTCGCCGAATATCTACCAGAAACCTTTTCTAAAATCCGCCAGTTTTATATACATAAGGTCGCATTAAAAGATTTAAGTATTAAGAACACGCGAAAATACCCCGCATCTGGCGGGGTATTTTCTTTTTTGGAAAACTAACGTATACTAATGCGAAAGCTCATACTATAGGAGGGTAATTATGCTAGTAACCTGAATACATTGTTGGGGGAAATGTCTGTGGGTCTCAAAATCCTGTCAGAACTTGGCATTCCACTTCAGGTAAAGGTAAACGCCCTTACACCAATAGAGGCCGCGCTTGAGATTGGTAATAACCAAAATTGCGATTCGCTTTGCGTCTCAAATGCAATTCCTTATGGTTCTTACTTTCCCGAACCGTGGTGGAAAGCGGGGTTCGGAGATAAATCTCCTCTCGCTAAATACAACGGCGGGGCACTTTCCGAAGACCCTCTTCGAAATATTACCCTAGCTTGGATTGAAAAAATTAGGCGGGTTGGCTTTTCGAAACCAATAAACGGAGGGGGAGGAATTCTCAAACCAGACCACGTTGACCAATATCGCGACTCCGGAGCGGATTCGGTTTTTCTCGGTTCAATCGCAGTCCTACGTGGATGGCGAGTTCATAAAACAATCGAAAGAGCGTACAAACTATTCGGCGACGAGTAGCTTTCAAACAGTTCCAAATCACAAGAATGGCGAGCAGCGCAATGCCCTCGCCATTCTTTTATTGTAAAATACCCATATGGCCAAAGAGTATCTTTTAGCTTTTGAATATTATCTAGTTTTTTTAGCGTTCGCGCCGATCGGGCTTATTGTTGCACGGCCATTTATACAAAACTTTCGCGCCGCATATACACTATCCAAGCTTTTGGGACTTCTTCTTTTTGGATATTTGATTTGGCTTTTATCTTCTCTGCGCATTCTGGACTTTCAAAGCATCCTCTTAATTAGAATTCTTTTTGCGCTTGTTGTGGGCGCAAGCATGTATGCGTTATGGAAATATTGGCCGAAGGATTGGCAAAATATTTTAAAAAATATTCTAACCGTTGAAATTTTTTGGTTTGTTTTTTATTTCCTTTATCTCTGGCTCCGGAGCCACAACGCGGAAATTCACGGCACAGAGCGCTTTATGGACATGGCGTTTTTCAAGGCTTCGAGTATGGCCAATTATTTCCCTCCCATTGACCCCTGGCATGCGGGAAACCCCATCAACTATTATTATTACGGTCATTATCTTTTTTCCTTGGTTTCAAATCTTCTAGGTGTATCCGCCAATTATGCGTATACCTTTACATTGGGAATTATTTTCAGCTCTGCCCTTGTGCTTTCTTGGACTTTTGTCCGACGTTTTTCAAATTCAAAACTTTTCGCATCGCTTGCGGCGTTTTTTGTAGTCGCCGCGGGAACCGTCGCGTTCGGAATATGCATAATCGAAACATCCGGCGCTTGCTCTTACGTAAAATCAACAAGGCTTTACGAACCTTCTTATATCATCAATGAGATACCTTCCTATAGTTTCACTGTCGGCGATCTACACGCGCATCTGATAGCGCTCCCGTTTTTCTTATTGGCATTATTCTTTTTACTCGAACTCTCCGAGCGGGAAAAAATCGGTTACGGGTTAATTGGGGTACTCGCGATTATTCTCTCTTCCCTTGGCTTAATGAATCCTTGGGATTTTGTTTCGCTCGCGCTAATTGTTTTCTTGATTACTTTGTTCAAAATATTTCGAGGCGAGTATAAAATATTAATCGCAAAAATGGCACTTCTTGCAGTAATCTCGATTATCTTGATGCTTCCCTTTTTTATGCATTTTGAGAGTGGGGCGTCCGGTATCGGATTTTCCCACACATATGCGGCTACACATAATCTTCTGACGGGCTTTCAATATCCGACTCCCCTTTCAGGCTGGCTTGGCATTTGGGGCGGTTTCGGCGCGATTCTGGCGCTTTGCTTCCTCATACTGCGGGACAAAATTTGGAATACAAAAAATTTTCTATTTCTTCTGTTTCTGGCAGCCGGATTGCTGCTAATAGGTGTTGAACTGTTTTTTATAAAAGATATTTATTCGCTCGCTAATCCTCCTTATTTTCGAGCAAATACGGTTTTCAAATTCGGATTCCACGCTTGGACGCTTCTTTCTCTTGCGACCATGATCCTTTCGGCCGGAGCGTTTCGCGAGTATAAATTAACCACGAATAAATATAAAAAGACGATGGCGCTTATTTGGGTTCTTCTAATCGTAATAACTATCCTCGTATTTCTAGGTCTTTTTTATCCGCTAAGAGCGATAGATGAATTCTATCTTTCATCAAAATCCTCAAAGACCTTGGATGGCTCATTATTCTTAAAATCCCTCTACCCGGACGATTACGCGGCCATTAATTGGTTGGATAAAAACATTCACGAAAGAAAAGTCATCATCGAGGCGGCGGGCGATAGCTATAAGGAGTTCGGCCGAATCAGCGTTTTTTCCGGAATGATAAACCCGATAAATTGGCTAACGCATGAATGGGGCTGGCATTTCAAGCCGGAGGGACGCCCGGCGATTAATGCAAAAGTATCGCAGGAATCCGGCTGGGGCAAGGTTGCGGTTATATCGGGCGATGTTCGTCAAATTTATGAATCTGACGATGTCGCGATGACGCGGACGCTTTTACAAAAATACAACGCGGAATTCGTCTATATTGGGGCGCTCGAAAGAACGGGATATCCCAATCTCTCTGAACAGAAATTTTATGAGCTCGGGCAAGTTGTTTTCTCTTCGGGAAATTCGAAGTTATTCAGAGTGGACGATTAAATTTCACGGTGTAGTGTTTGTTTGAAAAAGTCAGAACCCATTTTGCGGAGAACCCCGATTGACCGCCTCCGCTTCGCTCCGGCGAAACGCTCGGGCGCAGCGGAATTCCCCCTCACCCCCCGCAGTGTTCTTGCATAGACGGACGGAATTTTTGGTGGCGACATTCTGAAATCTTGCCCTTGCCCCACCCTCCTGTGCGCGGACAAGTTTATGGAACTCCCTAAAATCAATAATCCCGTTTTGGGATTATGCCACAATAGGATATATGATGCAAACAAGTATGAGCAAGTCCATATACTCAAAAGACTACAAAGAAATCATAGAACGTTTGAAAGAAGCGCGTATTGAGGCTGACCTATCCCAACAGGCGGTAGCCGACAAACTCGGTAAGCCGCAATCCTACATCTCAAAAATTGAATCCGGTGAAAGACGGCTGGATGTGGCGGAAATGAAAAAATTTGCGGCTGTTTATAATAAGCCGGCTGATTATTTTTTGAAATAATGATCGCAAGCACTAAAAAATCCAGAGAAGCAATTAAATATCTTCAATCCGCAGAAGGTAAAATTTTGAGTTATCTAAAGAAAATCGTAGGTAATAAAGATTTTAGTTACCGGACATTTGGAACGGCCATCGAGGAGCACTTAACGGATGTAATTGTTAAAATCTTAACCGAAGGAGGCTTCATCAAAGGTGGCTCGGATTTTTCTGTTTCGCCAAACAAAAATTATTTTCCAGATTTTGAGCTAAAAACTACACCGCCCCTCGCTATTGAATTTAAATCGGGCAACAAAAGTCAATACAGAAACGGTAAGTGGGTTATGGTAAAGAATAGCGAAAATGATATGGGTACACTCAACGAGTGGCCAAGAAAGATTGAAAAATTTGGCGGTGATAATATCTACTATATTTTTGTAATCTATAATTTTAATGACGCGACGAAAGAAGT
>MFIO01000034.1:37223-38478 GCA_001780775.1 Candidatus Giovannonibacteria bacterium RIFCSPLOWO2_12_FULL_43_11c
GTCTTAATAGTGGCAAGTTTCTCAAGTACCGAGAAAAGGACGGCAATCTGCGCCCCAAAAACTTTGGAATTGAACCACCAATTAAAACGCTGAAGCAATTCGAGGAACTACTTAATAAAACTATCGTTTACAGATCGAAACGAATTATCAAAAGACACCGCCTAATAATTAAAAAGGTGGCGGAGATTCCTAAAAAAGAGTTGGATTAACTGACCTACTATTCTGCTTTTTGTTGTTAGAAATCTTTGGATTATCTATAGGGTAGATTCCTTCGTCCTCGGATAGAGTTAGGTTGCTCAAATATTTTGAGGCAGTTTCTGTTGCGTTGACACCATATTTATAGCCATTGCTTGACCTATAATTAACTTTCTTAATTTTATCCGCGACTATTTTCTTATATTTTGGATCTATATCAATACCAATATAATTTCGGCCCAGTCTTTTTGCTGCCAATGCTGTTGTTCCAGCCCCAATAAAAGGGTCCAAGACAACATCATTTTCGTCAGTAGTCATAAGGACTAATCGTTCAAGTAGTGGTTCGGGGAGTTGGCACGGATGAGCGTCCCTGCGAGCGTTGTGTCTAATACGATGTATATCCGCCCAACAATCGCTTAGTAGTGTGCCGTGAGGATTTATCTGACTCTTTTTCCCCCCATAGTCTTTGATCATTTCGCCGCAAGTCCGACATTTTTTATGCGGCGATCGAAGCTCATGGAATTTAAACCCTTTTGGAATTTTTGTATAAAATAGTATTCCGTAATGTGCCGGTAACAATGTTTTGCCCAAAGGCATACTCATAGAATCCCACGCAATCCAATGTTTGAAAATGGCAATTTTATTTAAGTGATTGGCATAATAAATCAGCCACTTTGGGATATTATGGACCAAAATTGAACCCGTTGGTTTAGTTATTCTGACCATTTCGGTTAGCCATTGCTCGCACCATTTTATATAATCATCTGCCGCCTTTTTGTCTTTGTAGTTGCCATATTTTTTATTCAGGTTAAATGGCGGGTCGGCAAAAGTCATATCAATTGAGTTATCGGGTATTTTTCTCATTTCCTCAATTGAATCTCCACATAAAATCTCGTTCAATGGAAGTTTCTTATATTGTTTTGTTTCTTTTTTGATTTCCGGAAAAACAATAGATATTGGGGTTTCCTCACGAATAACATCGAGCACAATTCCTTGAATTGAAATATCTCGTCCATTTCTAAAAATAAGGGGCTCGATATTTTTATTGGCTGGTTGTAGA
>MFIO01000035.1:0-12115 GCA_001780775.1 Candidatus Giovannonibacteria bacterium RIFCSPLOWO2_12_FULL_43_11c
ATGCGTGTTGCGGCGAAACTCGGGATTCCCTTTCGCGTTTTTGATTTTAGTGAAGAATATAGAGAGAAAGTTTTTAATTATATGATCCGCGAATATGCCGCGGGAAGGACGCCGAATCCAGATGTCGTCTGCAATTCGGAGATTAAATTCGGGATTTTTCTTGAGAAGGCCTTATTCATGGGCGCCGATTTTATCGCGACTGGACACTATGCGCGTCGCGAGGAAGCTCGGCTTCCACTTGGAAGCCGAGCTTCCAAGTTGCTTGAGGCGAAAGATAAAACAAAAGACCAGTCATATTTTCTCTGGAAGCTGACCCCGGAGCAGATTTCAAAATCACTTTTTCCAATCGGGGATTATTTGAAAAGCGAAGTCCGGGAGATCGCAAGAAAAGCCGGCTTAGTTACGGCGGATAAAAAAGATTCGCAGGGGCTTTGTTTCGTCGGCAAAGTGGATTTTCAGGATTTTTTGCGCGAGTATTTACCGACGAGGCAGGGGAGCGTGCTCAATTCGAGCGGAAAAATTTTGGGAACGCACGACGGAGCATATTTTTTCACACCCGGCCAGCGGCACGGAATAAAATTGGGTGGATTTTCGGAACCGCTTTATGTTGCTCGAACGGACAGGGAAACCAATACCGTTTTAGTCGCCGAGGGGGCTTCCAACCCGATTTTATATAAAAAAGAAATTTTTATTTCCGAAACGAATTTGTCCGGCGAAATTCCGGAAAAAATTTCCGCGCGGATTAGATATCGCCAACCCTTGCAATCCTGCCACATCGAAAATTCAAAAGTAATTTTTGATTTTCCCCAGCGCGGAGTCGCTCCAGGGCAATCGATCGTTTTTTATGCAGGCGAACGCCTTTTGGGAGGAGGAATAATCGAGAAATAATTCAGTTGCTAAAAATCTCTTTTTGTATTAAAATTGAAATCAAAATTTAGTACACAGAAAGGAGGCAAAAATGAGGTCTCAGTATAGCGGGACACTGGACCCGGCCACTAAAGAGCTTTTTCAGCCGGACACTCTGGCTCTTGACGAGTATATGAGTAAGAGGAAATCAAGAGTACTCGGGCCAGAAAAGGAACTGATGTTGGCTATTCTTGAAGACGCTGTGCATTGCTTCCAAAAATATATTTTTGCGAAATACTCGAAAGAGAGAGCGTGGTTTAACGATGCAGAAGCATGGCTCATGCTCATGGACGATAGTGATAGGGATCTTTTTTCTTTCGTTAATATTTGCAATGCCCTCGAGCTAGACCCAAGCTACTTGCGTCAAGGATTAATCAAGTGGAAGAGTCGTCAATCTCAGTCAGAGATTAAGAGGCGAGTATGAAACGGCGGGCTATGCGCGAAGCAAGCCCGCCGCCTTTTTTTTGGCGAAATTCTATGCTAAAATATTTTCATGTCCTCGAATGAGTTGCGGAAAAAATTTCTCCAATTTTTCAAATCAAAGGGGCATGCGATTGTGCCGTCTTCCTCACTTCTGCCGGACGATCCGTCCGTGCTTTTAACGACTGCCGGAATGCAACAGTTTAAAAAATATTACACGGACGAGGCGGATCCGATGCGCGATTTTAAATCCAAAAGCGCGACTTCGGTGCAGAAATGCTTCAGGACTTCGGATATCGATGAAGTCGGCGACGAGTGCCACCTTACTTTTTTTGAAATGCTTGGAAATTTTTCGTTTGGAGGATATTTCAAAAAAGAAGCCATAGCTTATGGAAAAGAATTTTTTGATTCAATTGGGCTTGAAATCGAATATGTCACGGTTTTTTCCGGCGATAAAAATGTCCCATTCGACGAAGAATCGTTTAAGATTTGGGGAGAGCTCGGTATAAAAGACATAAGAAAATGCGGCAGAGAAGATAATTTTTGGGGTCCGACGGGAGCAGAAGGACCTTGCGGTCCGACGACGGAGATTTATATAAATGGCCTTGAAGTTTGGAACATAGTTTTCAACGAATTCTACCAACAACCGGACGGAGTTTTGAAAAATTTAAAAACGCCTGGGGTTGATACTGGGATGGGACTCGAAAGATTAGCAATGGTTTCGCAAAAAAAACAAAATATTTTTGAGACGGACCTGTTTTCTCAGATTTTAGACATTCTTCCGGGGACCATATCAGAGCGCCAAAGAAGAATTATTTCAGATCATTTGCGAGCCTCGACATTTTTATTTTCCGATGGCATTGAGCCTTCGAACAAAGAAGCGGGTTATATACTGAGAAGACTTTTGAGGAGAGCTTTGGTGTATGAATACATCAGTTCTATGCCGCCGCAGATTTTCGAATCGGCAATGATCGAAGTGATAGAAAATTATGGAAGTTTTTATCCGGAATTGAAGTCAAAACAGGAAAATATCATCAAAGCATATTGGATGGAGAGGGAAAAATTTTCCAAAACTCTTGCAAAGGGGATTAAAGAGTTGGAAAAGAGCGAAAGCATTGACAGCAGGAAGGCGTTCAATCTATACGAAACATTCGGCTTGCCTTACGAAATAATAAAAGAATTCTCCGGGTCAAAATCGAGCAGTTTGACGCGCGATAGTTTTGACGAAGAATTCAGGAAACACCAAGAAAAGTCTAGGGCCGGCCAGGAAAAAAAATTTGGAGGGCATGGACTTATGCTGGATACGGGAGAGCTTAAGGCGAAAGACGATGAAGAGCTAAAAAAAGTGACTTGCCTCCATACGGCGACGCATCTTCTGCAGGCGGCGCTTAGAAAAGTATTGGGAGAAGAAGTAAGGCAGATGGGGTCAGATATTACTGTTGAAAGAACACGTTTTGATTTCAGTTTTCCGAGAAAACTCACGGAAGAGGAGATAAAAAAAACCGAGGATCTTGTCAACTTCGCTATATCGCAGAAACTCGAAATAAAAATGGAAGAGATGGATATTGATAACGCCAAAAAATCAGGAGCGCTTTATTTTTTTAAGGAAAAATATCCTACGCGAGTCAGGGTTTATAGCGCTGGAGATTTTTCAAAAGAGCTGTGCGGAGGGCCGCATGTCAAGAATACTCAAGAAATCGGAAGATTTGCTATAATTAAAGAGGAGGCATCCGCTTCTGGGGTGAGGAGGATTAGAGGAAAAATTATTCCTTGATGTTTTTTTCTCGGCTGAAAAAAGAGATAAATATTCTAGTTTTTGATATCGGGAGTTCCTCGGTCAATGCTTCGCTTTTGTCAAAAAAAGAAAACGAAATACCCGCTTTTTTATCTTTTTCATATCTAAGGCTACCGCTTCTGGAAAATCCAGATTTCAAGCATATTGAGCGGCACGCAAGGAAAGCGATTAAGGAAATTGCCGAAGAGATTTGCAAAAAGAACATAAAAAAAATGCCCACTCTGATTTATTTGATGCTGTCAGTTCCATGGTATTTTTCAGAAACAAAAAGCGTAAAAATACAAAGGCGCGAAACTTTTAAAGTTACTGCGGAATTGGTCAACAAAATAATGGAAGACGAACTAGAGCTTTTTGAGCGCAAAGGCAAAGAGAAATTAGATGACCCGGACGGCATCGAAATTCTAGAGAAGGAAAAGATGAACTTTATAGTGAACGGATATCCGATTGAAAATCCTTATGGAAAAGAAACGAACAAACTTGAACTTTCTATTTACATTAGCGCCGCAAGAAAAAGGTTCGTAAAAAATATTGAAGATATACTAATGCATTTTTTTGGCAACGCGGAAATTAAGTTTGCTTCCGAACCATTCTCTCTTTTTGGAATTTTATCAGAGATGGTTAATCCAAAAGATGGTTATCTTGTTGTTGATGTCGGTGGAGAGGTTACAGAGATTTATTTGATTCGCGGCGGGATTTTAGAGGACACGAAGAGTTTTGTATGGGGGGCGAATCTTGTAATAAGGCGGGTTGCTTCATCGTTGAATATCGGCTTAGGAGATGCGCTTTCATTTTTTGCGGCGCGAACTGGCGGGGATATAAAAGACTCCACTGACGAAAAACTTTCTTCGGCGGCGCTGGGGATTTGCACGGAATGGCAGAGTTTTCTTGCTAAATCGCTTTCCGAGCTTGGCAAGGAGAAACCGTTGCCGCAAACCCTTGTTATTCTTGGTGGAGTTGCCGGGAGCGATATATTGAAAAAATGCCTTAATTCTCCCGATTTCTCTTCTTTCACGATTTTAGGCAAGCCTTTTAACATAGTTAGTTTTATTCCAGAGAATTTCAGCGAAAAAATATTAACATCTGGTGTGGATCGTAAAGATTCCAAAATGACGCTACCATTACTATTAGCGCTAAGCGCACTAAAATATGGCAGGCGAAAATAATCCAATAGAACGTGACCCCGCTTCGGGACGGCCACTGATGAGGGATATAGCTACCAAGTCGTCAAGATCCAGGCTTCCTTTGAGATTTATAGAAGAAAAATCGGTCAAAAAAGCGGCAATTCTTTTGAAGAAAAAAAGTGTGGCAAAAATAGCACCCCTGAATAAATTTAATGCCTTTATTTTATGCGGGGCAATTATATTGCTGGCTACAATGTTTATCTTTGCCAAATCACTTTCGGAGGTTATAGTATCAGTGACGCCACAGCAGGATATCTTCGATGTGGAAAGCAATCTTGAAGCTTCTTCAAATTCGTCGTCCGCGATTTCTCTGGATATTGTTAGCGCGGAGGACACTATCGAGTTGGACGGAAATATAGATAAGACATCAGCGGGAAGCGAGAAAGCAAAAGGGCAGATTGTAATTTTCAACGCATATTCGACAGAGCCGCAGACTCTGGTTGCGACGACGCGATTTGAAACGCCGGGCGGAAAAATCTACCGCATTAGAAGCAATGTCAAGATTCCGGGCGGAAAAATGGAGAAAGGCAAACTTATTCCGGGCCAGCTTGAGGCGACGGTATACGCGGACAAGCCAGGGACGGAACATAATCTCGGCCTTTCGGACTTTACCATACCTGGATTAAAAGGAACGCCTAAATTTGAAAAGATTTACGCAAGATCTAAGACTGAAATATCTGGCGGATCTTCCGGCGAGATTAAGATTGTAACCCAGGAAATCGTAAACAATCTATTAATTCAAGCTCAGGAGAATTTCCGGAGAAGCATGAGGAACAAAATTCAAAAAGACCTCTCGCAAGATGTTTACATTCCAGAAAGCGCGATAGACGTGAAGATAACTTTACTTGGCGCTGAGCCGAAAGTTAATTCTGTTGCTGATAAGGTTCATATAAAAGCGAAGGTTTCTGCGCAGGTCGCGGTACTTAAAACAAATGACTTGGTAAAAGCGCTCTCTGCTAAATATCTAAACCTGAAAAGCGGAGAAAGCGTCGAGATTAGCAATTTGGACGAGCTTAACTTCCAGATTCTAAGCAAGAATTTAGGCGAGAAAAAAATTACTTTCAAAATAACTGGGAAAGCACATTTTGTATGGATATTCGACGAGGCGGCGCTTAAAAAAGATTTAGCGGGTGCTTCGCGCGCGTCGAGGCAGAGTGTTTTTAAGAATTATCCCGGAATCGACCGGGCTGAGATAATTTTTAAGCCGTCTTGGTTAAGATTTTTCCCTTCTGATCCGGATAAAATAAAACTTGACTATCCAGATCTTAAAGATTAAGATATAGTGACGGAAAATAAGGATAAAACAATAGTTCAAGGACAAGTAATAGAGGCTTTACCCAACGCCACTTTCAAGGTTATATTGGAAGACAGCAGGGAAATCCTCGCGCATCTCGCAGGGAAGATGCGTCTTTTTTACATTAAAGTACTTGTAGGCGATAAGGTTAAAGTCGAAATGACGCCTTACGATGAAAAAAGGGGGCGAATAATACAACGATTATAAAATATAAATTGAATGAAGGTTCGAGCTTCAGTTAAGAAAATTTGCAGTTCATGTAAAGTAGTCCGCAGGCGCGGACGTTTGCATGTAATTTGCAAAAATCCGAAGCATAAACAGCGTCAAGGCTAAAAATTATATATGAGAATCGCGGGCATAAATATACCAGATAACAAGAGACTTGAAATAGCCCTTACTTATATATATGGAATCGGAAGGAATTCAGCATCAAAGATTTTAAGAAACGCAGGAATACCTGAAGGAAAACATCCAAAAGATCTCAAGGGAGATGAGATAAACCGCCTGCGCGACGAACTTGAAAAAAATTACAAAGTCGAGGGCGAATTACGGAGGGAAATTTTATTCAATATAAAGCGGCTGAGAGATATCGGATCCTATCGCGGTATGCGCCATTCCAGAGGCCTTCCGTCAAGGGGACAAAGAACAAAAACCAATTCGAGAACTCGAAGAGGAAATGTCCGAAAAACTATGGGTTCTGGGAAGCGTAAACTTGATAAAAAATAGAATATGGGAAAGAAAAGAGTAATTCAAAAAGCGGAGGGGGCTTCAGCTGGAGGCAAGAGCCAATCTGCCTCAAAGCTTCCGAAAAGAAAAATAGATTTCGGTGTTTTGAACATACTTTCAACCTATAATAATACGATTGCCACACTGACTGACCGGGAGGGGAATGTCATATCGTCTTCTTCCTGCGGCGCCTTGGGATTCAAGGGGGCGAGAAAAGGGACCCCTTACGCCGCGTCGAAAGTTTCGGAATTTATCGCGGATAGGGCTAAATTGATTGGGTTGAAGGAAGTTGGGATAAAAGTCAGAGGGATTGGTTCTGGAAGAGAATCCGCGATTAGAACGTTCGCGTCCAAAGGTTTTGAGATACAATTTATCAGGGATTTGACTCCGGTGCCGCATAACGGCCCGAAGCCTCCTAAACCAAGGCGAGTATAATATATGAGAATTTCTTGTAAAATTTGCAGAAGATTGGGAATATCGATTTGCGGGCGCGAAAAATGCGCGTTTAAAAGAAAACCGTATGCGCCGGGCGAGCACGGACGCACCCGTAAATTTTCGAGAGCTTCATCCGAATTCGGGACACAACTTAAAGAAAAGCAAAAACTTAAATTTTTATACAATCTTCGTGAAAGGCAGTTCAGAAATTACATCAGAGAAGCGGAAAAAAGGACGGGCGATTCCGGGGAGAATCTAATGAGGTTTTTGGAGGCGAGACTAGATAACGCAATTTATCGCCTTGGTTTCGCGCAAACCCGCACGCAGGCACGGCAAGCCGTGGTTCACGGACATTTAATGGTAAACGGTCGCAGAGTGAATATTCCGTCTTTCAGAGTTAAGAAAAATGATAAGATCACAATCAAGCAGCAAAGCCTTTCTAAGGGAATTTTCCGCGATTTGGATATATATCTCAAGAAATATGCTCCGCCGCCTTGGCTTTCTTTAGATAAAGAAAAAAAGGAAGGAGCTGTATTAAGTTCTCCCGAAATGGAAAACAATTTACTTTTGGGCTCAAATATTAATTTAAAGGCCATCATCGAGTTTTACTCGAGATAATATTATCAACTAATAGTTAAAGATTGAGTTATGAGTTACACCATTTCAACGCCTTCCCGAATACGGACAGTATCCGAGGAAGAAAATAAAGGAGTTTACGAGATTGATTCTCTGCACCCAGGTTATGGGCATACGATAGGTAATAGCTTGCGCCGAGTTCTTTTGTCGTCTCTGCTGGGAGCCGCGATTACTCGAGTCAAAATTCATGGGATATCCCATGAATTTTCAACGATCCCAAACGTTAAAGAGGATATCATATCGATAATTCTTAATTTAAAGCAGGTTAGGCTATTGATGCATGCCGACGAACCGCAGATTATAAAAATATCCGCGAAAGGAGTTACAAAAGTCGTCGCTGGCGATTTCGAAACTCCGACACAGGTTGAGGTAATGAATAAAGACTTGACAATCGCGACTCTGACTTCCAAAGACGCCAAGCTCGAAATTGAAGCTACGGTTGAGCGCGGCTTAGGCTATATCCCAAGAGAAGTTCTGGAGAAGGAAAAAGTTGAAGTCGGAATGCTTACGTTGGATGCAATTTTTACACCGATAAAGAAAGTGAACTATGAGGTCGAAAATATGCGGGTCGGGGAAAGGACCGATTACAATCGTCTTAGAATCTTGATAGAAACTGACGGAACCATTAATCCGCGAAAGGCGATCGAGGAGAGCGTGCGAACTTTAATCAAACAGCTTGAAGTTCTGGTTTTTGATGAAAATAAGGCTACGAGCGAAATTTCCAAAACAGTAGCGCGCGTTGAAAAAGAGAATGTTTCTGCCGAAGAGGAAAAATCGATTTCCGACGAAGATCCGCTCAAAGTCCGAGTAGAAGATCTTGAGTTTTCATCACGCACTCAAAATGCTCTTAATGCGGCGGGCATTAGGACTGTCGGAGGATTGGTTAAGAAATCCAGAGAGGATCTACTTTCGCTACAGGGGATTGGCGATAAGGCTGTTGAAGAGATAGATGAAGCGCTTTCCAAAATAGGGCTTTCACTCAAAGAATAAGATGAGGCATAGAAAGAAAGGAAGAAAATTTGGCAGAGTTCGGAAAGTTCGCATTGCTTTAATGCGCTCTCTTTTGCGCTCGCTTATCTTGAAAGAAAAGATAAAAACAACGGAGGCGAAGGCGAAAGAAATCAGGCCAAAAGTTGAGAGGCTCGTCACAAAAGCCAAAAATAGCGGACTCGCAGCACGGAGGGATATACTCTCAATATTGCCAGATAGGTCCTCGGCTAAAAAACTTCAGACGGTCTTGGCACCTAAATATCTTGACCGTCGTGGCGGATATACTAGAATAATCAAACTTGGGACTCGTCCTTCGGATCGCGCCCCCATGGCTTTAATCGAATTTGTATAAATATTATGGAGAACGCAGTTTTAGACGTTAAAGGAAAATCTCTTGGACGTGCCGCATCGGCAGCCGCGATAATGCTTCGTGGGAAAAATTCCCCGATGTTTGAACCGAGGATTAGGCCTTCGCATAAATTGACCATTAAAAATGTCAAAGAATTGAATATTCACCCGACTAAATTCAGGACGAAGGTTTATACAGATTATTCCGGATATCCGGGCGGGCTTAAGAAGGTTGGGCTCAAGGAACTCTGGGCAAAAAGCCCGAGAGAGGTTTTCAAGCGCGCCGTTTGGGGAATGCTTCCAAAGAACCGATCACGCAAGCATATTATAAAGAATTTAAAGTTCGAATAAAATGCCTCCGAAGAAAAAACCAGCGCCGAAAAAAATAGCTCCTAAAGCCGTAAAAAAACCGGTTGCTAAAAAGCCGGAAGTAAAGAAAGGCGAGGAACATATTGCGCCTGTCGGCAGATATATCGAGGCTCTTGGCAGAAGAAAAACTTCTATTGCCAGAGTTCGCATTTTTCCAGATACAGCGTTTTCAATTTCGATCAACCAAAAAGCATATGATTCTTATTTTCCAACATTTGAGTTAAAAAATATTGTTGATTTGCCTTTGGAAAAAACAAATCTTCCGAAAAAGTTTTCGATAAGCGTGAAAGTTAACGGGGGAGGAATCCATTCGCAGGCGGAAGCGGTCCGGCACGGAATCTCGAGAGCGCTCGAGAAAATCGAGCCTTCTCTCCGCAAAGTTTTAAAACCATTTGGATACTTAAAGCGCGACCCGAGAATGAAAGAACGCCGCAAATTCGGCCTGAAAAAAGCCCGCAAAGCCCCGCAGTGGGCGAAGAGGTAGTCCCGTTATCCACAGCCAGATTGTTGCCCTTGACCAAATAGTCGGGTATGATGAAAGTGTGAAAAATATAGTGACAGAAAGACAAAAACAGCTTCTTGAAGTTATTTATGACTTCATAAAATCCACGGGATACCCTCCGACCTTTGAAGAGATGCGTGAAAATCTCGGCGTTTCCTCAAATCAGTCAATTGCTGATCTTCTTGAGAAGCTAAAAAAATCAAACGTTATCAAAAAAGAAATAGGCGCGAGGACTCTCGCCATCTTGCCGCTTGGATATGAAATACTCGGCGCGCCTCAGCTCGCTCCCTTTCTTGGCGTAACGACAGCCGGAATGCCAACCGAAGCGATAGAAATTACCGGTGAGTGGCAGGCGCTATCAAGCAATGTGGCCAAACTCCAGTCGGATATTTTTATGCTCCGCATTTCCGGAGATTCGATGATAAATGCCGGAATAGATGACGGGGATGTTGTTTTAGTGCAGACTAAAAAAGAATTTATTTCCAAGGAGATAGTTCTTGCGGAAGTGAACGGCGACTCTACCATCAAACGTTTTATTTCAGAAGATAAACCTCCGTACGTATATTTAAAACCAGAGAATCCGAAATATGAAAATATTATTTTTACGGAAGATGTTCGGTTGAAAGGAAAAGTTATATCAGTTCTAAAAAATGATTATTGGAAGCAGGTTAAATAACTATGCCGACAAAGAAACCAAGCAAAGCTAAAGAAATTATCTCCAAAATTTTTCGAGACGCTGAATTAGCATTTGGTTTGAAAGAATTTGAAAAGATGCCTATATTTGAAACCCTGTACATTTCCGAAGATGAAAAAGGCAAATTTTATTTACAAGATAAAAAATCTGGCCAGCCGCGCCTCGTGTGGAACGAAGCAAATCAGAAAGGTAAACCGGAGGAAATCGTCCGCCAGTTATGGGTTCACAAATTAATATCGGAGTATGGCTATCCAGCAGGCCAGATTGAAATTGAACGCAGCGTACAGTTTGGCCATGAAATACACGCAAAAGCGGCAGACATTGTCATATACAAAAAAGATAAAATTACGCCATATATAATTTTTGAAATTAAAGCTCCAACGGAAAAGAAAGGCATTGAACAATTGAAAACATATTTGAATGCCGAGGGCGCGGAAATCGGCGTCTGGTCCAACGGCAACGAACGCGTGATGCTCTATCGCCCATATCCTCGCGAGTTTGATGATTCTCTTTCGGATATCCCGCGTTTCAACCAAACCATCGACGATTTATTTGAAATGAAACGAAAATGGCCGGAACTCACTCCGCAGTTTGATTTCACCCATATTATCAAGCGCATGGAAGAGCTCGCGCTTGCCGGTTCGGGCGCTAATGTTTTTGAAGAAATTTTCAAAGTTATCTACGCCAAACTCTACGATGAAAAAATGGCCCGCGAGCAAAGAGAAAATGAAGAAGTGCTGTTTAAAAAATACCGCGATCCTGATAAAACATACCAGGTCATAAATGATGAACTTTTCAAAAAAGCAATCAAAGAATGGCCGGATACTTTTGAGCCGACCGATAAAATCCGCCTATCGCCTGATCGGTTGAATGTCTGCGTAGGATTTTTGGAAGGAGTGCGTTTGTTTGAAACCGGTCAAGGAGAGTACGAGCTTATAGATGCCTCTTTTGAATATCTGATTACCGAAGTGTCGCGAGGAAATAAGGGGCAATACTTTACTCCGCGCCATGTGGTCCGAATGTGCGTCCAAATGCTTAATCCAAAACAGGAGGAATATGTTATAGACCCGGCATGCGGCTCCGGCGGGTTTCTGCTTCATTCTATGTATCATGTTTGGGAAAATATGAAAACCGAAGCGGCTCGCAAAAGCTACGCTACAAAATATGTTTTCGGTTTGGATTTTGACGATAATATGCGCCGCATCTCGCAGGCGCTTATGCTTATTGCCGGAGATGGCAAACATCACATATTCAAGCGCGATTCACTCGATTCTCGCGATTGGCAGAGACCCGAGAGCGAGGATGCGCGAGTGGATTTAAAGCCGTTGCTTTTCAAATTTGATAATCCGGCAGACGAGCGGGAAAATCAAAAAACATACCGTTATTTTAATTTTGATTTACTCTTCACTAATCCGCCGTTTGCTGGAGAAAATCCGGAGCAGGGATTATTAAGACAATATGCTCTCGCTAAAAAAGAAGGTGGAAAATTAAAAAATAATGTTGAGCGGCATATTCTTTTTATTGAGCGGACGCTTGATATGATCCGCCCGGGCGGAAGAATGGCGATTGTTTTGCCACAGGGTGTGTTAAACAACACCAACATGGAATATGTCCGCGAATATCTTTTTGGAAAAGCAAGAATTCTAGCTGTCGTTGGGCTTCATGGAAATACTTTTAAACCTCACACGGGAACAAAAACGAGCGTCCTATTTCTGCAAAAATGGACGGATAAGCCCCAAAAAGACTACCAAATTTTTATGGCAGTTTCCAAAAAAGGAGGCAAGGATAATTCCGGGGATTATGTTTATAAAAAAGACGC
>MFIO01000035.1:12133-13833 GCA_001780775.1 Candidatus Giovannonibacteria bacterium RIFCSPLOWO2_12_FULL_43_11c
GGCAGTTTCCAAAAAAGGAGGCAAGGATAATTCCGGGGATTATGTTTATAAAAAAGACGCCGCCGGAAATTACGTCCACGACACAAAAGGCCGAAAAGTTCTGGATCACGACCTCTTCGAAATCGCGGAGGGGTTTGGAAAATTTATGAAGGAACAAAAGATAAATTTTTAGTATGAATAAAAAAACTAAGTCACTGATTGAAAATAGTGGACTGATGTCTCACCTAAAGGCAATAGATTGTCTTAAAAATAATGGTTGGTCTGTTATAGTAAGCCCTTACTATTATGATGGAGTTTCGGAATCTGTTCGAGAGATAGATATAGTAGCAGAAAAGCAATTTAATTCTTTTCATTGGGCTGGCAGTTCATCGGCCCAAGTCAATGTACAATTATTTGTTGAATGTAAGTATATAAATCAAGAAATTGTATTGTGGTTTGATAAAACTGATAAAGATAAGGCGGTCGAAGCTTTGGGGAAAGCTACAGGACTGCAAATAGCTGTGCGACGATCCGGAGATATTTCTCCTGATTCATTTCGTTACTACAAAGCAGAAAATGTTGCTAAGCTTTTTTCTACAACCTCCGGTAGAGAAGATCTGATTTATAGAGCATTGAGCCAGTGCTTACGTGCCCTTGTTTATTACACGCAATGGGCACCGGGCCCAATAAGAAACGATTTTAATAGGCATCCGGAAGCAATATCACACATTGTTAGATACCCAATAGTGGTTTGCGGTAATTTCTCGAATCTAAAAAAACTTGAATTTGAGAGTCCGCAAAACTTTTCTGCGAAAGATCTAATCAGTCCGTTTTTACTTGAAACGAATTATGTATATTTTAACAAAGCAAAGACCTCAGCGATTGATGATTACTTTTGGATAGATTTTGTTGACCTCGATAAATTAGAGGAATTTCTCAAAAATCTTGAGTCGGAAGCAAAAGCTATTTTAGAGGCTAAATCTTTAATACAAAATATTCAAAGAACTAGAAATTAACGTGGCTACATATTCTGTAATCCAAAAATCTCAACTCGAAGGCGCGCATCGGCTGGACGCGGAATATTATCAGCCGGAGTATTTAGAAATTGCGGCGTTATTAGACAAAGTTGATTGGAAAAAATTATCTGAAGTAGCGATTATTCGTAGTGGGACAACTCCTAAAGATCGTGATGATGAGCAACGAGAAGGAGTTGTACTCTTGAAAACCACCGACATTAGAAATAATACTTTGCCGCTGGAAAATAATTATTATTATGTCAGTGATAAGATAGCGAGCAGAATGAAAAAAACAGAACTTTTAGAAAAGGACGTACTTATTAATATTGTCGGCGCCACTCTCGGTGTTATTGGGCGAGTAGCTTTTGTTCCTCAGAGATTTCCTAAAGCAAATATAACTCAAGCAATGGCACTAGTTAGAACTAAAGATAAATCTTTCTTGAATGAATTTGTTTTTGCCTTTTTAATATCAAAATATGGCAGGCTTCAGGCGGATAGACTTGCTCGACCAACTGGCCAGTATAATTTAAATTTGGAGGAATTAAGCTCTTTTAGGATTCCCACAATTTCTTTAGGTAAACAAGAAATTATAAAAAACTTAATTGAAAATTCTGAAGAGAAATTATTAATTTCCCAATCTCTTTATAACCAGGCGGAAAATTTGCTTTTGGAAGAACTAGGACTTAAGAATTTTGAAGCGGAAAA